>CAYNIH010000185.1:0-5467 GCA_964397115.1 uncultured Roseivirgaceae bacterium
AAAAAGAAGATAGCAACATTTGAAAAAAAAATTGAAAATAGAAAAGCAAACTATCTTCGAGGTTTGGAAAGGGTGATGTTTTAATTGAAATAAACAGCGTTAATAACCCCAAAAGTGAAAAATATGTTGCTACTACAAAGCAAAAAATGAGTTTTGATGAAAAGTAAAAGTTGCGTGACCTAATAAAAACAACTCTGTTGACATGGCCATTTGCAAGCTCATAGCCAATTAAAAGAATTATCCATACAGGCAAAAAGAAATATGTCTGAGAGTAAGCAATAATTCCGAATGAAACATTACCTATAAAAAAGTCTTCCTGAACTTTATCCTTTATAATATTTAAATAGGAGGTAATTTTTACGAGGGAAGGAAATAAGATCGTTGATGCAATGAGCAATCCAAGCGGAAACTTTCTTTTTAATATTTTACTTAACTCAAAATTGAATGAATTCATGTAAAAAATTATTTTATTGATAAATACGCATTTTCGATAGTTCCAAATTCTTGAATGAGAGCGAGTGTAGACCTGTCAAGCTGAAGTTCACCATCTTTAAGAAACAGAATTCGATCACAAATCTTTTCCAAATCTGAGAGAATATGACTAGTAATTAGAATTGAAACTCCCTCTTCTTTAAGCTGTGAAATTTTATTTCTTAAAATCAATATTGAATCTATATCAAGATGATTGAAAGGCTCGTCCAGCAGTATCAGCTCATTATTGGTTAAGAATGGGATGATGAGTGATACACGTTGCTTCATTCCTGCTGAAATTTTACCGTAAGGAAATTTTCTAAAATCAATTAAGAAGTCATCCATTGTTTTGGAAACACGGCACACCTCTACATTTGCTAACTTTGCCATCAAGAGAATATTATCCCAAACTGACATATCACTAAAAAAGCCTTTTCTGGATACTGACATACCAACCTTTAGTCCATCTCTTAGTTGAAATGAACCCAAGGTGGGCTTTAGCATTCCCATTAAAATATTTAAGAGAGTGGTTTTCCCTGATCCATTTGGGCCAACCAATCCACAAATTTCTCCTGAACTCATTGTGAAATTTATGCCGTTGAGTACTAATTTATTAGAGAATTTTTTACTCAAGTTATGGATATTCAGAATGTTTGACATTTTATTGACGCAATGTTAATCTCACTATTGGTATTTTGTGTTTTGAAGCGGCTTAAGGCTGAAGGGTTTGTGTCCTGGGGTAGCAGGACGGCAAACCTAGAAAATCTCTAAAGGACCAATATTGCAAAATTAGTATAGGGTCCATGTAATCAGACAAAAAAATGCTTTAGAGGCAATTCGGCCAGCGCAATGAAATTTCATATATTTCTCTTTCTGTATCCTGTGTAAATTGTATTGGTTAATATGTAGGCTGAAAATTTTTCGCTTTCAGCCTACAATAATTGCTTTTACTATTTGACAACACAATCGTCAATCCAGCAAGAAATTGCTAACTGCGCCATGCAGTATCCAAATGTTGCATAGCACCAACCTGCATCCCACCAATTCATATTTTCTAATCTAGCACCTGCGCAATCTAACGGTCCACCTGGCTCACTCCAGCCGTTACATTTAGCTACCGGATTGTTGATTGTCATAGCTTTGGAAATGATTTTTGATTTCAACATTTCAATTTTCATTTCACCGATTTCCATTTTGAATTCGAATGTTCCATTGAAACTTCCATTTTTCAACTCTTCATATATTTGATCAGCAGGGACATTGGTAATGGCTTCATACGCTGCAATTGCAAGAATTGAATTTTCTTTGTTGAAAATGGTAATTATGGCTTTTTTATCAGCATAACCTACAAAAGGTATGGCTATAGAATTCTCATCCGCATTGATATATTTTGCTTTTTTGATGTCGAGCTCTGAAACTGAAATATTTAAATTCTGAAACTTACTTGAAGTTAAAGCTACTTCTACTAAAGTACTGACCCGGTCATTCTGACTTGCTTCAATTTCCTGGTCTTGGTCACAAGAAATGGTCACAAAACTTAACAGCAAAAAAACTTTGAACGTTTTATTTAGTGATTTCATAATAATGAGGTTAAAGTTGAACAATTGATTTAAAACACCTTGCGCTAAGGCTTAGTAAATTTAACCCCCCCCCCCCCCTTATTCTTTTTTTCTATTTAAGGGTAAAACCTACATAGGTATTAAAATCAAGTAATTACACTTAGTATTTACCCCTTCAAACTCGCAATAAAGTGTGAATAAAGGCAATCTATCAAGAAAAACACATGTGAAGCGGGATGTGATAATTGAACCAATCTTTCAAAAAATACCTAGTTATTGTGGATTTGTTTCTCGGGTGGTTAAGAAATGATCTTAACATTACCACCCCAATCCATAGTCCTCCCCATGGTTACTCGAACCGCCCCAGAAGCTTCCGTTCTTCCAGTCGAAGTAAATGGCATTGATGGGCCCGCTGGTGCGCTCGCGGTAGGAGATGCGGTAGCCCATTTGTGCCAGTTCCTTGCGCGACCACGGGGGCATTTGGTTATTGAGGATTAATGAGCCCGGTTGCTTTTCATGATCGCCAAAACTGGAGTACATCTGGTTGGTAATGAAACTTGGGGCTTCGCAGGCCTCCTGCACCGTCATGCCGAATTCCACCATGTTTAAAAAGAATTGGATAAGCAATTGATCCTGCTCATCACCGGCTTGCTTGGCGAACGATAAAAATGGTTTACCGTCTTTTAAGGCCATACTGGGTGTAAGCGTAACACGCGGGCGCTTGCCGGGTTCTACCACGTTAAACGGATTTTCTTTTTCGTCCAACACAAAACTTTGCATCCGCTGGCTCATACCGATGCCCGTGTTGCCGGCAATGCAGGCGGGCACCCATCCCCCGCTTGGAGTAATGGATACCACCCAGCCTTCTTTGTCAGCAGCTTCTACCGAAGTAGTGCCGGCCGCAAAGTCTTCAAAGTATTTTTCATCCATAGGGTTATAGAGATTGCTCTGCTGGTTGCCCCACACTTTTAACAAATTGGTGTAAGGGTTCACCTTTCCTTCATAAGGATATGGATCACCGGGTCCGATTTTCGGGTCGTTCTTTTCCGGGTTGATCAGCTTGCTTCTTTCTTTTGCGTATTCTTTGGAGAGCAAACCCTTTATGGGTTCTTCAGGCGCAAAGGCCGGATCACCATAGTAAAAATCACGATCCGCGAAAGCGAGGTTCATCGCCTGGTATAAGGTGTGGATATACCGGGTGGAGTTGTAGCCCATACTTTTCAGATCAAAGTTTTCTAAAATGTTCAGTGTTTGCAGCATTACCGGGCCTTGTGTCCATTGCTGAAGTTTGTACACCTCAATGCCTTTGTAGGTGGTCATTAACGGCTCTTCAATTTTTACTTTCCAGTTGGCCAGGTCCTGTTCGGTAATCAATCCTCCCTGTTCCTGGCAGCCGCGCGCAAATTCTTTGGCGATATCGCCTTTATAGAATCGATCGTAAGCTGCGTAAATCGCATCCTTGCGGGATTTCCCTTTCTTCAAGGCCTGTTGTTCGGCTTCCACCAGTTTTTGCAGGGTTGCCAGTAAATCTTTTTGCACAAAAATTTCACCGGCATAAGGCGCTTCGCGTGGTTCACCCGGGTGGGTGAGAAAAACTTTTTTGGAATACGGCCATTCTTTTATCCGTGCCTTTTCGCGCTCGATGGCATTGGCCGTTTGCGCTTCAATCGGGTAGCCCTCGGCCATTTGCATGGCGGGGGCAAGTACATCTTTTAAACTCATCGTGCCGTATTCGGCAAGCATCACCAGCAGGCCGCCTGGTGTGCCGGGAGTTACGGCCGCCAGGGGTCCGTATTGTGGCGGATACTTCATGCCTTTGTCTTTGAAGAATTGTGCCGTTGCCCCGGTGGGAGCCACCCCCAGCGCGTTAATGGCAATAACTTTTTTTGTTTTCGGATGGTAAATGAGCGCCTGGGTTTCGCCCCCCCAACTCAGTACGTCCCACATTGTGCAGGTTGCTGCGAGCATCGCACAGGCAGCATCCACGGCATTGCCTCCTTTGCCGAATATCATCGCTCCGGCTGTTGCCGCCAGCGGTTTGCCGGTAACGGCCATCCAGTGCCGCCCATGCAACTGTGGCTTTTGCGTGGTAACCGGAAACGTGTTGAACGATTGGCTGTTTGCTACAACAACCAGCATGGTAAACGCGAAAAGGAAGAAGGACTTTTTCATAATTTGGTTACGATGGTTAGTTAAATGTAGCAGAATTTCACGTGCGGTTTAGGCAGACTTTTACAAGCAGCCGTATTTAACGATACAAGGAAACAGTTGTGGATGAATTGCTACATTTGAAAACAACTTAGCTGGCATGCTGAACCAGGTAAAAGAGGCAACGGAGTTTCTTCAGAAGAAAATTAAAAACAAACCCACCGTGGGGGTAATACTCGGTACGGGTTTAGGTAATTTGTTTATTAATGAAATCAAAAATCCAGTAGTGATCAACTACAATGTTATCCCTCACTTTCCGGTAACCACGGTAACCTCACACAAGGGGCAGTTAATTTTTGGTGAGGTAAAGAAAAGTATAGTGATGGTTATGCGCGGGCGGTTTCATTACTACGAAGGGTACAGCATGCAGCAGATGACTTTGCCTATCCGGGTAATGAAATTGCTGGGCATTGAAACACTGCTGGTCTCCAACGCGGCCGGCAACCTGAATCTGAAATGGAGCAAAGGAGAATTGATGATGCTGGATGACCACATTAACCTGTTGCCCGATAACCCGCTGCGGGGAGAAAATTCCGAGTTGTTCGGTCCGCGGTTTCCGGATATGAGTCAGCCCTATGCCAGGAAGTTAAATGCCATCCTGAAGAAGATCGCCACACAACATAAAATCAAACTCCATCAGGGTGTTTACGCGGCTGTTCAGGGACCAAGCATGGAAACCCCGGCAGAATGCCGTTACCTCCGCCTGATCGGGGCCGATGCCGTAGGCATGAGCACGGTGCCGGAGGTAATTGTAGCTAACCACATGGGTATTTCATGCTGTGCCGTTTCTGTACTAACCAACGATTGCGATCCGGATAACCCGCAGCGGGTGGAGTTGCAGCACATCGTGGATGCGGCTGTGTCATCAGAAAAGAAACTGGTTACGCTTTTTACGGAGTTAATCGGAAAGTTATGATGCACGAAATAAAAGAGGCTGCCGAATTTCTGCTGAAACGAGGAATTAGCAAATCCGAAGTGGGTGTAATACTCGGCACCGGGCTAGGCAACCGGTTTGTGAAGGAAATTAAGTCACCGGTTTTCATAAACTACAACTCTATTCCGCACTTCCCCATCTCTACGGTAGAGCATCACAAAGGGCAGTTGATTTACGGTGAGGTAAAAGGAAAAAAGGTCTTAGCCATGCAGGGACGCTTTCACTATTACGAAGGGTACAGCCTGCAGCAGGTTACATTGCCGGTTCGGGTAATGAAGTTACTGGGTGTAAAAGC
>CAYNIH010000186.1:0-5430 GCA_964397115.1 uncultured Roseivirgaceae bacterium
CCTGAAGCAGTTCATACAATGAAATCAGGCTCACCGTCATCCAGAGCAGCAGGTAAGGATCAGGTACAGCCAAATGAAACTGCACCGCCATGTGTAACGAAGCAATAAGCATGAGAGAGGCATAAAATGCAGCCTGTTCATTTATCCACTGCGATACTTTGCGGTACATAAAACCCACCATCACCACGCCTGCCAGCACAGAAAACAGGCGAGCAGAAAAGGGTGAAATGCCAAAGAGGCTATAACCCAGCATCATGAAATAATAGTGTAGCGGGGGCTTATCGGTACGTAAGTTGCCGTTAAAGGTAGGCACCACAACATCGTTGCGCTGCCACATCTCCATGGCACACGAAGCATTTTTTGCTTCATCCAAAATATAAACCGTAGTTCCCCAGGTATTGGCACCAAATACCAATGCACTAAGGGCAAGCAACAGGTACAAACGCATCTTCATGCCCGCAAGGTTTACTGAAAGTTGCGGTTACGCATGAAGGAAATGTTAAACTATTGTAAAAAATTATGCTTCTGGCGTAGCCGCTATTTTACAATAATAAAACAGCGCCATTCACCCCTATCCATGAATAGCCTGCTACTTTTATAGGCTATGGAATTATCGGTTATCATTACCTTATTCAACGAAGAAGAGAATGTAAAACCGCTTATCCATTCAATTTCGGAAGCAGTCAGCAACATTGACTACGAGATTATACTTGTTGATGACGGATCTACGGACGCTACCGTCACGAAAGTACTGGATAACATTACGCCCTATACCAAGTTGGTGCGATTAAAAGCCAACTATGGTCAAACAGCCGCCATGGCGGCAGGAATTGAAGAAGCGAAGGGAACCTATATTGTCACCATGGATGGCGACCTGCAGAACGACCCTCGCGATATACCGGCTATGCTGTCCAAGCTCATCAGTGAAGACTGGGATGTAGTGGCAGGATACCGTAAAAACCGCCAGGATGGCATGTTACTCCGCAAAATTCCAAGCAAAATAGCCAATGCGCTAATCCGGAAACTTACCGGTGTACACATCAGCGATTACGGTTGTACACTTAAAGTTTTTAAAAAAGACATTGCCAAAAACCTGGGACTCTATGGCGAACTGCATCGCTTTATTCCGGTACTGGCGGTTATGCAGGGCGGCAGAATTACAGAAGTTCCGGTTGCCCATCATCCCCGTGTTCATGGTCAATCCAAGTACGGCCTCGGCCGAACCTTCAAAGTAATCAGCGACCTGCTGCTTATGGTTTTCTTTAAAAAATATTTCAGGCGGCCCATCCATTTTTTCGGGCCGTTGGGAATGGTTCTCTTTTTTTCAGGAACACTCATCAGCCTGTACCTGCTTGCGGTTAAAATCATAGGCCAGGATATCTGGGGCAGGCCCCTGCTCCTGCTCGGCATCACCCTTGTTCTGGCAGGCATTCAGTTTCTCACCTTTGGCATCATCGCAGAATTAATGATCCGTATTTACTTTGAGTCGCAGCAAAAACAAACATACGCCATTCGTGAAATCATTGACGGCAATCAATTTTTCCGACAGGTTAAAGTTAATTATTAAGCTTGCCCTTACCGGGTTAGCGTTAGCCGTTGTACTGAACAAAATCAGTATCGCGGATACCTTAAGCGTTCTTCAGAAGACGAATCTGTGGGGCCTGCTGATTGCCGTGTTGCTTTACAATTTATCGCAGCTCATCAGCGCAAACCGGCTACGCCTTTTTTTTCATAGCCTGCACATACCGGTTTCCGCTAATACAAATTTCAGGCTTTACTATCGCGGCATGTTTTATAACCTTTTTCTGCCGGGTGGCATTGGTGGTGATGCCTATAAAACGTTGGATGTTCACAGGCACACAACCATTCCGATAAAAAAAATTTTCACCGCACTGCTGGTGGACCGTGCCAACGGAGCCGTAGCCTTGCTGATCCTCGTGCTGTTGATTATGACGGCCACTCCCATCATAACCACACCGTGGAGATACCTGTCACCCATGGCAGCCATCGTCATCCTGGTATCATCCATGATTATAATAAGACTTTTGGTAAGTCCAATTCAAGTGGCCTGGAATGCCGGATTAATTTATTCAACGGTTGTGCAGTTAACCCAGGCGGCCGCTGCTGTACTGCTGTTTGCGGGGCTTGGCATTCAACCTGCCCATTTACCGCTTTACGCGGCCACCTTTCTCCTGTCTTCACTCGCTGCCGCCTTGCCGGTTACCGTTGGGGGCGTGGGTGCGCGCGAGCTAACCTTTGTGTGGACTGCTTCTTACTTTCCAGAGTCCATGCATACCGAAAAAGCCATTGCGTTCACGATGATTTTCTTTTTAATCAATGCCGTAAGCTCGCTGGCGGGTGCTTTTTTGAAAATAAAATGGGAAGAAACCTCTCCTGCGTTCCAGAGTCCTACCGAACCGGTTGTGCTGCCTCAGCCAAAGCCGAACAAGCTGTAATCACAATTTTTTTGACTTATTTGGATTACCCGACCACTTTCATCTTTCCGGAGTCAGACAGGTCATCAAAGCCTGTTCGTTCAATAATGAGGTAATCTTTCTTCGAAAGCGACTGCCGGGTGATCAGTTCGGCCAGGAAGCCGGTTACAAACAACTGTACACCGATGACTACTGCCACCAGCGCCAGGTAAAAGATGGGCTGCTGGGTAATGTCGCGCTTTAAGGGGATGTGTGAGATGTAAACCGAATCAATCTTATCCCAGAAGAGTTTGGCAGTAAAGGCAAACCCGGCCAGGAAGGATAAAATACCGAGTGTACCGAAAAAATGCATAGGCCGCAAGGCAAACCGGCCCACAAAGGTAATGGTCAGTAAATCGAGGAAACCGCGCACAAACCGCTCGAAGCCAAACTTGGTATGACCGTATTTGCGCTCGCGGTGCTCTACCACCTTTTCGCCAATTTTTTTAAAGCCCGCCCATTTGGCAATCACCGGAATGTAGCGATGCATTTCGCCATACACAGAGATGTGCTTTACTACCGCCTTATCGTATGCTTTTAAGCCGCAGTTAAAATCGTGCAGTTTAATCCCCGAGAGGCTGCGGGTAACGGCATTGAAAAATTTTGAAGGAAGGGTTTTGCTGAGTGGATCGTTACGCTTTTTCTTCCAACCTGACACCAAATGATACCCCTCCTGCTTAATCATGCTGTACAGGGCAGGTATTTCATCCGGACTGTCCTGCAGGTCGGCATCCAGGGTAATGACTACTTCGCCCTGGGCTGCCCGAAAACCCGTTTGCAGTGCGGCCGATTTGCCGTAGTTGCGGTTAAACCTGATTCCTTTAACGTTTAAGTTGGTGGCGGCTATCTCCTGTATTCTTTTCCACGAGTTATCGGTACTGCCGTCATCCACAAACAGCACTTCATACGAAAAGCCGTGCGTTTTCATTACACGGCTTACCCATTGAGTTAATTCCTGAAGTGATTCTTCTTCGTCAAGGACAGGAATGACCAGCGATATATTCAGATTACCCATTTACACCATCTCCGGCTGGTTTTTCTTTACTATCAGGCCGGTAATAAGCGACAAGATAATATACCAGATCAAACCGGTAAAATAACCTTTGATAAATCCGAGGGAGGTAAAGTTCTGGGGCATGTCTTCACGCATTTTCTCGATAGTCTGGTCAATGGAATCCGGTGGAGCTCCCCAATTCTCCATGTTTCTTTCAGTATTGGAAATAATAGCCTCAGTCATGTTATTGGCCAATTCAGGGTCAATTACAAAATACAGTAAAAAGTTAAAGGCAGTTGAGATAAGTCCGGCTACGGCAAAAACAAGCAGGCCGTGCAGGTAAGCCTTGCCAAAGGAAAGATAACCGCCAACCTGGTTCCGGTAATTTATTCCGGCATAAATCACCATTCCAATGCCCAGCAAGGTTGCAATGATAATGAATGTAAATCCGGCCATCATCGTATAATCTATAGCGTAAAGCAGCATAACCAAAACAATGGTTACACCCGCCAGGATAGCTCCCCACCTGGCTCCGTGGTTTACAAGTGTTGATGTTGTATTTTGTTCCATAACTAATTTTGGTTTGGTTGTTTTCTTAAAATAACAGACATAATAATGCTCACAAACAGGCCGATGACAACGCTTTGGGCAAGGTAAAGGGAGGCCAGTTGTGCCATGTTAGTCGTGGGCAGGCTCTTTAAATTACTCTCGTACACTTCTTTTCCGATGCGATCGATGTCTTCCTGCGGAAAATTTTGAAGGTACGCTGTCATTTGCTTCACATAGGAGGGTACAAAATCAGTTTCAAGTGTTCCAAAAATCCAGAAAAAAATTGCGCTGAGTGTGCCGGCTACCACCACCAGCAGAAAACTGCCGGCCATGCCCTGCCAGAAATACAATACCCCCTGCTGCTGATAATCGCGGAATTCGCGCAGGGAAAAGAAAATAAATATTCCGTACAGGATGATGCGAAAATCAAGGAATGGCGCCACCATGAGCGGGTGCCGCCCCAGGTAATACATGGCGATAATCAGCGAAACTGCGAGAACCGAAGCAATGGCTCCCCAGCGCAGGGCGATGCTTGCAAGGCTACGTAACATGGGCGTACCGGTTAATCATCAATGCGCTGCCGGCTATTGTTAAAAACCGCAACAGCCTTTCCTTTAAGTTGGCGGCCAAACCACGGTGAGTTAACCGACTTGCTTAAATTGCTTTTCTCATCCAGTGTCCAAATGCGCCCGGGGTCAAACAGCGTAAGGTTGGCCTTTTCATTCACATCAATTACCGGAACCTCCAGCCCTAAAATTTTTCTGGGAGCGGAGGTAATTTTTTCAATCAATACCTCCCACTTTACCTGTTCAGCGAGGGCCACCAGGTTGGTCCCGGCCGTCTGCAGGTTAATGATGCCCGGCTCAGCGTGGTCAAACTCCACCTTTTTGCTTTCTACATCCTGCGGCACATGGCCCGAACAGATCACATCTATGGTGCCGTCTATGAGGCCTTTTATCAGCGCATCGCTATCGCGTTTTTCACGTAAAGGCGGGTTTACTTTATAGTTCGTATCGAAGGAAGAAAGGAGGGCATCGGTAAGCAGGGGTTGGTACGCAGCCACATCGCAGGTTACCTTAAATTTTTTCCTGGCACCCCGCAGCAAATTAACTGAACGCGCGGTTGACAACCTGGCAATGTGCAACCTGCCCCCCGAATAATCGAGCAGTTTCAGGTTACGGCTGATGGCCACTTCTTCGGCAATAGCCGGCATTCCTTTCAACCCCAGTTGCGTGCTGGTAATGCCTTCGTGCATTTGCCCGAACATGTTAAGCCAGATGTCTTCGGCATGATCGATCAACACTCCGTTAAACGTTTGCAGGTATTGAAGTGCCTTCAAAAAAACATCCGTATTCCAGATGGTTCTTAACCCATCGGTAAAACCTACCGCACCGGCCTGGTGCAGGTCTATCA
>CAYNIH010000187.1:0-5396 GCA_964397115.1 uncultured Roseivirgaceae bacterium
CCGGATTAAACGAATAAGACCGTAGCAACCACCATTCATTTCATTACTAACCTGATGTTTCATGGCCATTTTCATCCCGGAAGGGAGGCCTCTTCTCTCCTGTTAATGATTACCGTAAAGTCATGCCCGGCCATAATGCCTTCATAACGTTTAGACCAAATTTATTCAATAAAATACTGGTTTAGTTACTTGTTGTGCCGGATTTTAACAGCGTTATTTAATTGTCCGATAAAACTTCTAACTTGAACCTTATTAAATCAAAATTCATATGAGCAAAGGATTGATCACTGTTCTGATTGTAATCGGAATTCTTGTTGTCGTTATCGGGGGTTTTGTCATGTGGGGTGCGAGCGTGTACGATAACGCAGTAAAACTTCAGGAAGATGTAAATGCTGAATGGTCGAATGTGCAATCGACCTATCAAAGGCGGATGGACCTGATTCCAAACCTGGTAGAAACGGTAAAAGGATACGCCAATTTTGAACAAGAAACACTAACCCGTGTCATCGAAGCTAGGGCAAAAGCAACATCCATAAACATTGATCCCTCCAACATTACGCCTCAGCAATTCGCTCAATTTCAGCAAGCCCAGGATGGTCTGAGTTCAGCCTTGTCTCGCTTAATGGTGGTGGTTGAACGCTATCCGGAATTAAAAGCCAATCAGAATTTTCTTGACCTGCAAGCACAGTTAGAGGGCACCGAAAATAGAATCAATGTTGCACGGCAACGTTACAATGATTCCATCCGATTATACAACACATATGTGCGCGGTTTTTTCAAACGATTTGCACTTAGCCTGTTCGGTGGCGGAGAAGATTTTAGCGTTCGTAAAGGTTTTGAAGCTTCTGAAGGTGCTGACCAGGCCCCAAAAGTAAATTTTAACTAGAACCAGGTTATTAGGAAATCTAGAGCCCATCTCAAAATACCTTTTGTGAATTTTCTTCATATTTCGTTATTCTGCTTCGTTGGCCTTTTTGCCCAGACAATCTTCAGTATGGGCTGAAAAGGCCGCCTCGCATAATAACCAGCTATTTGAAAATCCCCTTAAAATCTATTTTTGAGATAGGCTCTAATAATTAAGTATACTCTTGGTGGCGGCAAGAATTTTGCACACAAATCGCCCATTCATCTTCAAAAAATGCTGTAACAGATTTCTCAGAAATTTAAAACTTTATTTTTAGGTATCTACGCTTGCTCTACTATTTTTAAGGTGATTTTAAATAAGGGAGCATCAAATGACTTAAGGGAAAATCTTATGAATGAAAAGTAGGATGGTTCATAAATAAAAGATTTCCAATGCCTAAATGAGGAACAATAATAAAATTTACAAATATGAAAAGAAGTATCCAGGCTTCACTGATTGCTTTAATTTGCTCAACAATCCTTTATTCATGCGGTAACGATGATGAAGGCTCAAAAACAAGTGGAACCTACACGGATAATCGTGATGGAAATACTTATTCATGGAAGAAAATAGGCGACCAGGTATGGATGACGGAAAATTTAAGATATCTGCCCACCGTGGAGGAACCAACGACTGGATCGTCCACAATTCCATATTACTATGTATACGGCTATAATGGCCAAGATACTGAAGAAGCAAAAGCCTCCGACAATTTCTCTTCTTATGGAGTTTTGTACAATTGGGTTGCCGCTGAAAATGCTTGCCCCTCCGGATGGCATTTACCAACCGATGATGAATGGACTCAATTATTAGATTTTGTAGGGGGTGATGCAGGAAAACTTAAAGAGATTGGTTCATCCTATTGGGGTTCCCCAAATGAAGCTAGTAATGAGACAGGCTTTTCTGCCCGAGGAGGTGGCTACCGAGGAAGTACTGGATCTTTTACCGCCATCGGTTCTTACGGTTTTTGGTGGAGTTCAACGGAGACAGTTTCAGATAAAGTATTGTATCGGAGGATTAGTTTCAACAGTACGGAGATGTTTACTGGTGATTTTACCAAGGACTACGGTTTCTGTGTCCGTTGCATTAAGGATTAGTCTTTTATTACGATTGTTGTGATCCTTTAATAATTTTTTAAAGCAATCTTTTTAACATTGAAAATGCAAAAAACCCGGCCCATCACCGGGTTTTTTATAGTTGATGCTTTAGCCTATGACAACGTTCGCTTTACTTCGCGCATCTCGTAGCTTTCAATCACATCACCCTCCTTAATATCGTTGAAGTTTTCAATACCCATACCGCAATCGTAGCCCGCCTTTACTTCGCTGGCATCATCTTTCATCCGCTTCAGTGAAGCGAGTTTGCCGGCATATACTACAATGCCATCGCGGATCAGGCGAATCGGGTTCGTCCGTTTAATGTATCCATCGGTTACCATGCAGCCGGCAACGGTGCCCACCTTCGAAATCTTAAATATGTTTCTCACCTCGGCATTGCCCACAATCACTTCTTCCTGTTCGGGTGCCAGCATGCCTTCCATGGCAGCTTTCACATCGTTAATGGCATCGTAAATAATGGAATAGAGGCGTATTTCAATTTCTTCATTCTCGGCCAATCGCCTTGCTGATGCGGATGGCCGCACCTGGAAGCCGACTATTACCGCATCTGAGGCGGAGGCCAGCAACACATCCGATTCGGATATCTGACCTACTCCGCGGTGAATAATGGCTACCTGTATTTCTTTAGTAGAAAGTTTGAGCAGCGAATCGGAAAGTGCTTCTACCGATCCGTCAACATCGCCTTTTACAATAACATTCAACTGTTTAAAGTTACCGATGGCCAGGCGCCTGCCGATTTCATCCAGTGTAATGTGCTTCTTGGTGCGAATGCTTTGCTCGCGTAAAATCTGTCCGCGTTTCGCGGCCAGTTCGCGGGCTTCGCGGTCCGACTCCATCACCTGAAATTTTTCGCCAGCCTGAGGTGCGCCATCCAGGCCCAGCACCTGCACCGGGGTTGAAGGACCTGCCTCTTTAATTTTAACACCCGTGTGCTCGAACATGGCTTTAACCCGTCCGTAGTGGGCGCCAGCCAGCATCACATCGCCAACGCGCAGCGTGCCGCTTTGCACCATAACGGTGGCCACGTATCCGCGTCCTTTATCCAGCGAAGCTTCAATGATGGAGCCCACTGCGGGCTTGTCGGGATTGGCCCTTAGGTTTAGCAATTCGGCCTCCAGTAATACTTTTTCCAGCAGTTCGTCCACGCCCTGTCCGGATTTAGCGGATATTTCCTGGCACTGGTATTTGCCGCCCCACTCTTCAACCAGGATGTTAATCTTAGCCAGTGACTCACGGATCTTGTCTGGGTTGGCAGTAGGCTTGTCAATTTTGTTGATGGCAATAACAATCGGTACACCCGCCACCTGGGCATGGTTAATGGCCTCTTTTGTTTGCGGCATCACATCGTCATCGGCAGCCACAACAATAATGGCAATGTCAGTAAGTTTGGCTCCCCGCGCGCGCATAGCCGTAAACGCTTCGTGGCCGGGAGTATCGAGAAAGGCAATTTTGTTTCCGTTCTTGGTGGTTACATTGTAAGCTCCGATGTGCTGGGTAATACCTCCTGCTTCGGAGGCGGTAACTTTTGTTTTCCGGATATAATCCAGCAGCGAAGTTTTTCCATGATCAACGTGACCCATAATGGTTACGATAGGTGCACGGGGTTTGAGGTTCTCTTCGGGTTCGGTTTCTTTAACAGGTTCGGTTTCCTCTTCGGTAATAAACTGTACATCGTAGCCAAACTCATCCGCTATAACAGTAATGGCTTCGGCATCGAGGCGCTGATTTATGGAAACAAACATGCCCAAACCCAGGCAGGTTGAAATAACATCGTTTACGGAAACATTCATTAACGATGCCAAATCGTTGGCGGAAATAAATTCAGTGACCTTTAAGGTTTTGGATGCGGCCTGTTCTTGAAGCATTTGTTGCTCTTGCGCCTCTGAAATGGCCTGGCGTTTTTCCCTGCGATATTTTGAGCCGGATGTTTTTCTGGAGCCGCCACTTAACTTGGCCAGGGTTGCCCGTATCTGTTCCTGGATTTCCTTTTCCGATGGTTCTTCTTTCAGGGAACGCTGGGGCATGGGTTTTCCTCCGCGCGGCCGGCCCTGGTCATCGGTTGAAGGCGTAATGCGCCTGCGCGGCCGCTTGCCCTTCTTTGAATCTTCCTTCAAGTCGGATGAAGCCACGGGCTGATCTTTTTTCTTGTCGGTTTCCGGAAGACTAATCCGGTCAAGCACTTTCAAGCCCTGGAGTTTATCAGCCTTTGCCTTGATCACCTCTTGCTCGGGCTTTTTAACCTCTTCTTTTACGGGTTTCGGTTCTGGTTTTACTTCAACGGGATCAGGCTTCTTTTTATCCAGATCAATTTTTCCGATGACCTTGAAGCCTTCAAGTTTTGGTTTATCACGTTCAATTTTTTCTGGCTTCGGCTCTTCCTTGCCCTTGATATCTTTGGAAACCAGATTCTTTATCAGGATGCTCTCTTCTTCATCGAGCCGTTTTTTGGCAGTTTCCTTCTCGCTTTCAATAGTAATGTTTTCACCGTGTTTGGTACCGATGGTTAACCCGGATGCTTCCAGTTTTTCAGTGGCTGAAGCGGCAAACTCCTTTGACAGCAAGGCAAATTGCTCTGGCGTTAACTTGGTGTTAGGGTTTTCATCAATGGCAAAACCCTTCCTTGCCAAAAACTCAACTACTGTGTGCACGCCTACGTTGAGTTTTCGTGCTGCCATGTTCAGCCTTATCATTTTTTCTTCAGCCATGCTCAAATATTGCCCTTTTTTAAGGACTTTTAAAAAGTTACAGCCATTGCTGGCGGGGATTTAACGATTTATTCAAACTCTTTTCTGAGAATCTGCAGTACACTTTCAACTGTTTCTTCTTCCAAATCGGTTCTTCGCACCAACTCTTCCTTGCTCAGGTTCAGTACGCTCTTGGCGGTGTCCAGTCCGATGCGTTTCAGTTCATCAATTACCCAGCCTTCAATTTCATCGGCAAATTCATCAAGGTCAACATCCTCTTCAGTTTGGCCGTCCAGTTCGCGGAACACGTCAATTTCGTATGCCACCAGCCGGCTTGCCAGCCTGATGTTTAACCCGCCTTTGCCAATGGCCAGCGATACCTGGTCGGGCTTGAGGTAAACCGAAATGCGCCCGTTGTCTTTGTCAATTTTTATTGACGAAATCTTTGCCGGACTCAGCGCCCGCTGCACGTAGAGTTCGAGGTTTTCGGTATAATTGATTACATCAATATTTTCGTTTTGCAATTCGCGCACGATGGCATGAATGCGTGAGCCCTTCATTCCTACGCAAGCCCCTACCGGATCAATCCGATCATCGTACGATTCAACCGCTACTTTGGCCCGTTCGCCTGGTTCACGAACAACTTTTTTTATGGTAATCAGCCCGTCATACACTTCGGGAACTTCCTGT
>CAYNIH010000188.1:0-5384 GCA_964397115.1 uncultured Roseivirgaceae bacterium
TAAATCCCTTAACATGTCTTCTGAAAAGAATGAGAATCTTCCTGATACAGCAGGAAATCCGGCAGCCACCAATTACAAATTCCGTGAGTTGAAAGTCCACGCTTCTGATGAATGGATGGCCGATGGCACAAAGAAATACCGGCAGGTTTACGATCGCTACGAAACCACCTACATGCGGGTTGAACTTTCCTTTTACAATAAACTTTTTGATGAGGCCGAATGGGAGGTTGATGTTACGCTAAAATGCTTCGCACTGGTACAGGGCGGCAAACAGGAATTGTGCAGCCTGACTCAGCAACGCAAGGTGTTGAAAGACGAAAACATTGTTTACATACGCGATTCATGGGGCAACGCCTCACCGGGTGCGTACTGGCTGCGCGGCAATTATGCCTGGGAAGCTTACCTGAACAATGTATTGGTGGGTACTGCAAAATTTTTTGTAGAAGATTCAGGCGCAACAACGCCTGGCGAAAACCGGTTTTTTGATATTCAGCACATTAAATTGTTTGAAGGAGATGCGCAGGCATCGGCCCTGCCGCAGAAAATATACCTTACTAAGTTTAGCCAGAAAGATACGCGGTACGTATGGGGGGAGTTCTGCTTCAAGAACAAAACCCAATCGGATTATTATGCCGAGTTGTTTTTTAACTATTGTGACGATGCCGGTCAGCTCAAAGGACGAAGCACCCGGCTTGTTTACATTCCGGCCAACTCGGCCGGTCAGGTTTATACGGTGTATCCTGCCTGGGGTAATGATGTTCCCGGATCGTGGAAAAACGACACCTACACCCTGGAGGTAGTATTTCTCGATACCCTCATCGCCTCGGTGGTGTTCCAGGTGGGCGAAGCGGCCCAGGAGGGCAACGTGGCACTCATTACTGATCCAACGCAGTTTGCCAAATCAACCACCCTGGCCAACCCGCTGACCGATAAAAGCCCGGATGAAATACTCAATGAAAGCCTTGCCGAGCTTAACGCCCTCACCGGCCTGAATACCGTTAAAGAAGAGGTAAATGAAATGGTTAAACTGGTGCGCTTTTACCAGGAAACCGGTAAGGATGTGTTGAATAAATTTTCATTGCACTCGGTATTCACCGGCAACCCGGGTACAGGTAAAACCACCGTTGCCCGCATTCTTTCAAAAATTTACAAGGGGCTGGGCATCCTGTCCAAGGGCCACTTGGTTGAAGTGGACCGGCAAGGGCTGGTGGCCGGCTATGTAGGCCAAACTGCTTTAAAGACGGCCGAAAAGATTGAAGAAGCAATGGGCGGTATTCTGTTTATTGACGAAGCCTATTCGCTGGCCAACGAGCGCGGGTCGCAGCACGATTTTGGTGCCGAGTCCATTCAAGTAATTCTTAAACGGATGGAAGACTTTCGCGGTAAGTTTGGCGTAATCGTGGCAGGCTATACCGACAACATGCACGAATTTATCAACTCCAACCCCGGGCTGCGTTCACGTTTCGACAAGTATTTCATGTTTGAAGATTATTCACCAGATGAAATGTTTGCCATTGCGCTTTCTATTTTTAAAAAAGAAGAAGTACAACCCGATGATCCGGCCGCTTTGCACCTGAAAAACTATTTTACTTTTCTTCATGCTAACCGCGACAAATACTTTGGCAACGCCCGCACGGTACGGCAGGTGGTTGGCGAAGCGGTAAAAAATCAACACCTCCGCCTGGCGGCCATGAAAAAAGAAGAGCGAACGGAACACCTGATGCGTACCGTTACATTCGATGACGTGAAGGAATTTGAAATCCGGGAAAAAGAAATCAGCAAAAAACCGATCGGCTTTAACGTTGGTAAAAGGAATTAACCGGGGTTAACCTCTGCCGCCTCCTGAAAAAGCAAAATACTTTGCCTTCAACTTGTCGTCATAGTCATCGGCATAAATGCCTACCCGGTCCATGGTTGACTTTATTTCAGACTTATCCAATCCTTGCAATTCACGAATGGATTTTATGTAGGCCTTATCCTGAAAAATGGTGAAGGCCACACCATAGAGCGAGTGGTTGATCTCGAGCAGTTCTTTGGTAAACAGGTGCTGGTTGTTTACCGGCACATCGCATACGGGCGCCATTACCTGAAAGTAGCCATAGTTGGTGGGGTTACCCTGCGCGTCTTTCGATTGAAAGATATCAACCCAAACACTGGCGGACCCTAATTTAAGGTTCCACTGCCCGGGTTGCTGGCCGCGTGCCGTTGCAGGGTCGATTTTATACTCAACCAGTACCTCTTCAAAGAGGTTGTAGTAAAATTGAATGGGATGTTGCATAACGGGTCTTATTTTAATGAAAATGTAGGACAAAACGGATAGAAAAAGAAGTAATAGCCGCGGTTTAATTTATAGCACTGGCCGCACCGGAATTCTATAGATGATTACCCGTAAATTTCATTTAATACTCCCGCCAGCCGTATTCCTGCCTGCAGCAACCGTTCGCGAACGATATGAAAGTATTTATACGAATAGGGGTAGCCAAGGCGGTTATTGCCCGTATCGTACACATCTTTACGGTATTGCATACTCTCATTCGCCCAGTCGCGCACCGAATTTTTCTGCCAGGCATTCCGCACCGAGTCGGCAGGCGGCAGCAGCGATTCGGCCAGTTCGGTATAGCTCAGGCGGGTGTCATCAATCATGTCGCTGTCCCATACGCGGTGCAGGTTGCTATCCGTGCGAAACCACATTACTTTAATGTCATTACCTCCGCGGTCATCTCCGCGTCCCACATGAAGGGGCTGGTGGATGTCACCCACCAGGTGAACGAGTATTTTCAGGTATTCCTGCTCCTGCCGGGGTGACAATTTTCTCGATTTCAGTTCGGCAATCAGGCGTTCGAGGGTTTGAATAACATCGCCATGGAGATTTTTTTCGGCTTGCTCGTAGGTCATGCCATCGGGTATGGTTACCCAGTGCCAGTCGGCCATGTAATCGTAGGTGGTATCGGAGCGCACCTCGTCCATCCAGGTACTCACCATAGCCAGCGATTGCCCGCCCAGTACTTGGCGGACTGCCTTGCGCGCTTTTTTTGTTAAGTACTTTTCGGCAATGTGCCCGGTAACCCGGTGGCCTGTAGGTCCCCAGGCAAAAACAGTAAATGAAACGAGGACTAATAGAATAACACCCGTTAACTTATTCATACCGTTGAGTTTCGGCAGCAAATATCTTTAAAATCGCGTAATGCCGTTTTGTAACGGCATTATTTTAAATTTAAGCCTTGTACCGGTTATGTCACAAACAATAAAACTTACAGCCCTTCTCGTAGCCAATCAACTTGATATCAAGGGGATTAAAAACTTTCTGGATATCAAGCCGATTGCCGATTTGTCTTCTGAGTTGTTTTATGGGTTCGGTGGCTCCAAATTCCAGTACTATTTTAATTACGGGGTGATAGTTTTTACCGGCTACACGGAAGACGAAATAAAATGGGCGGTAAAAGCCGTTCAGCCGTTTCAAAAAAACCCGGTTACTCCCTGGCTGCGTGATGAGCACACCCTCCAGGTAGAACCCGGCAGCGATACGCAGTTTCAGTTTGGTGAGGTGGTGCTAAGCCGGTGCGATGAAATGGTCATCCGCATTGCCATGTTTAACCTGGCCCAGTCGGTGGCCATGGATCATTACCATGCGGTTACCGAACAATTGCTTGCTGAAGTAAAAAGTTTTGCCTACCACCTCGAAACCAGCGGCAAACTTAAGATAAGCAGAAAGAACATGCTGCGGTTTATCGGCAAAGCATTGAATACCCAAAACGAAGTAGCTGAAAACATTTACGTTTTTGATGCCCCCGAACTGGTGTGGGACGATGAGTACCTCGACAAACTGCACCAGGGCCTGATTAAGCACTTCGATTTACGGGTACGCTTCAGCGAACTGGAGTACATGATGCGCATCATTGAAGAAAACCTCACCGTCTTTCGGGAGATAAGTAACCAGCGCGAAAGCAGCTTACTGGAATTAATTATCATCATTCTCATCCTGGTAGAAGTATTCGATTTGATAATTTCTAAATTGCTTTGATGTTTCGCGTAACCTCTACACCTAACTCCTTTCCGTTATGAGCCAGCTTTCACGCATCCACCTTTTTCAGGGATATGGTGTTGAACTGGAATACATGATTGTTGATGCCGAAACGCTGGCCGTTAAACCCCTTGCTGACGAACTGCTTAAACATGAACTCGGTTATTATGGTGGCGATTATGTGGGGGAAACGATAACCTGGTCAAACGAAATGGTACTTCATGTCATCGAACTGAAGGCCACCCGGCCCGAACTTAATTTCAACGCCCTCGAAAATGCCTTTGCCGATGAGGTGAAACGCATCAATGCCATTCTTTCGGCCTGGAATGCTCGGCTGTTGCCAGGAGGGTGCCACCCCACGTTCAATCCGCTTATCGAAACGCGGCTGTGGCCCCACGAAAGCAGCGATGTGTATGAAGCATACAACCGGATTTTTGACTGCCGCGGACATGGCTGGTCAAACCTGCAAAGCACACACCTAAACCTGCCCTTTTATGATGATGAAGAATTTGCCAGGCTTCACGCAGCTGTGCGACTTATTTTACCGGTAGTGCCGGCCTTGTGCGCCAGTTCACCGATTATTGAGGGAAAAATTACCGGTTCGGCCGATACCCGGTTAAAGTATTACAAGAGTAACCAGGCAAAAATTCCCTCAATAACCGGAAGGGTCATTCCGGAAGCCGTTTTCTCAAAAAGGAACTACCTAAACACCATCTATGAAAAAATAAAAACGGACATCGCACAGCACGATCCTTCCGGGGTGCTCAATCCAATATGGGTCAATGCGCGGGGTGCAGTACCCCGGTTTGACCGCGGTTCCATCGAACTCAGGCTCATGGATGCACAGGAGTGTCCTGCGGCTGAACTGGCCGTCCTCACGCTGGTTATTGAAACAACCAAAGCGTTGGTGAACGAAGTTTTTTGTGATTTTGAAACACAGGTAAAGTGCCGCACAGAATCGCTGGTGCCAATGCTTGACCTCACTATTGAGCATGCTGAGCGAGCCTTACTGTTTGATAAAAATTACCTGCAGTTGTTTGGTGTTGAAGGCACGGAAATTACAGCCGGAAATTTATGGAAACATATTTATAACCGATTGATCTACCGCGGCAACGATGCGCTGGAGAAATGGAAACCCGAACTGGAAGTTCTATTTAACGAAGGGTCGCTTGCCTCGCGTATTTTAAAAGCCCTGCCGTCATGCCAGGGTTGGTTGCCGGTTTACCGGCAGCTTGCCGATTGCCTTTCGCAGAATAAGTTGTTTATTCCTTGATTGAAGAAGTGCTGTTTTCATAAAGCATCATAGTGCTTCTTACTAGTCCTAGTTCGTATCAATATTTTTGCTGTCAACTATGTAAAGCGT
>CAYNIH010000189.1:0-5355 GCA_964397115.1 uncultured Roseivirgaceae bacterium
AGTCAGGCCATTATGAATCACGAAAAGATTGACGAAGCCACGGCCGATGCTGTGGCCTCGGCTGTAAAAAGCTGGGCCCTCTCCAAAGGAGCTACTCATTTTACGCACTGGTTCCAGCCGCTTACAGGCGGCACGGCTGAAAAACACGACTCGTTTTTTGATGCAAAGGCAGGCATTGAACGCTTTAAAGGAAGTGAGTTGGTTCAGCAGGAGCCTGACGCCTCCTCATTTCCGAGCGGGGGCATACGAAGCACCTTCGAAGCGCGGGGCTACACTGCGTGGGATCCCACCAGCCCGATGTTTTTGTATGGCAAAACGTTGTGTATCCCCACTGTATTTGTTTCCTACACCGGTGAAACACTTGATGCCAAAGGTCCGCTGCTGAAAGCCTTAAAAGCGGTGGATAAGGCAGCAACTCAGGTATGCCAGCTTTTTGATAAAGACATCCAGCACGTAACCGCTTCGCTCGGACCTGAGCAGGAGTATTTTGTGATTGATGAAGCCTTATTTAACGCACGCCCCGACCTGATAATGGCAGGGCGAACGGTATTCGGCCATTCACCGGCCCGCGGTCAGCAAATGGAAGACCACTATTTTGCCTCAATTCCCTCGCGGATTTATGATTTCATGAAAGATTTTGAAATCGAGTGCTGGAAACTCGGCATACCCGTTCGCACCCGCCACAACGAGGTTGCACCCAGTCAGTTTGAAGTAGCCCCGTTGTTTGAAGAAGTAAACGTTGCCAACGATCACAACCAGCTCATGATGGATGTGATGTGGCGGGTTGCCGGCAAGCATAAGCTTAAAGTGTTGTTTCACGAAAAGCCCTTTGCCGGATTAAATGGCACGGGTAAACATAATAACTGGTCGCTGATTACCGACACCGGGGTGAACCTCTTTGCCCCCTCAAGCAGCGCACGCGATAACCTCCTGTTTCTCACTTTTTTTGTTACCACTATAAAAGCGGTGCATGAGCATGCTGATTTGCTGCGTGCAAGCATCGCCACTCCCGGCAATGATTTCCGCCTGGGAGCAAACGAAGCACCTCCGGCCATCATGTCGGTGTTTATTGGCTCTCAAATGTCGGCCGTATTGGATGAACTCGAGAAAAAAGGAAACGTAAAAATTGAGAAAGGCGATAACATGTACATGAAACTTGGTATCGACCAGATTCCGGAAATCATCCTCGATGCTACCGACCGTAACCGTACTTCACCATTCGCTTTTACAGGAAACAAATTTGAATTCCGTGCAGTGGGAGGAAGCGACAACTGTGCCGTAGCGATGACAGCCCTCAACCTGATTGTGGCCGACCAACTTACCCATTTTTATGAAGTGGTAGCCCGGGAAATTGAAAAAGGCACCGAAAAACGAATCGCCATCGTAAACCTGCTCCGCAAATACATTAAAGAATCGAAAGATATCCGCTTTGAGGGTGATGGCTACTCCGAAGAATGGGTAAAGGAGGCTTCCAGGCGTAACCTGAAAAATATAAAAAACATGCCACGCGCCCTCGATGCCTACCTGGAAAAGAAGACGGTAGAAATGTATGAACGGCACGGTGTGCTTACCCGCAAAGAGTTGGAGGCCAGGAACGAAATACGCCTTGAAGCGTACATCAAACGGGTACAGATTGAAGCCAGGGTAATGGGTGACCTGGCCATGAACCACATTATTCCTACCGCAATTGCCTATCAGAATAAACTTATTGCAAACGCCAACGGCCTCAAAGGACTGGGTTTAGACAACAAGGCAGTGCTCAAGACCATTGAGGAAATATCCGGGCACATCGAAACCATTAAAACCGGTGTGCGAAAGATGATTGAAGAACGGAAGCGGGTAAACAAAATTGCCGATACCCATGCCCGTGCCCTGGCCTACTGCGATGATATCAAAGAAAAATACTTTGATAAAATCCGCGAGGCAGTTGATGAACTGGAACTACTCGTGGACGATGAGGACTGGCCGCTTGTAAAATACCGTGAACTTTTGTTCCTTCGCTAAGGAATAAACCTAAATCTGTAAAAAGCGGAGGATCCAGTGGGTTTTCCGCTTTTTGTTTAACCATTCAAAATTTTACCAATGAACTGCACACGCATCAGCCTGCTCCTGGTTGTTCTTTCCATGAATGTCCTGGCGCAGAAAAATCCTGTTGAACTAATTACCAGAGTGGTCACCAAAGAAGAGGTTGAAGCACATCTCACTTTTCTTGCAGCCGATGAAATGCGAGGAAGGGACACCGGCTCACCTGAACTTAACATTGCCGCCAATTACCTTACCGCTCAATTCAAGCTAATAGGACTGAAAAAGCCGCAAGGCATGGACTCTTATTTTCAGCCGGTTGATTTTGTAAACGTGTACCCGGCAAAAACAGGCAAGCTGGTTTTTGGTGACGACAGCTTTCAGTTTAAGGAGCATTTTATTCAGTTTAGTGGCGGTAATTTTGAGTGGGCCGGAGACGTTGTGTATGCAGGTTACGGTTCTCCTGCAGAGTTGGAAAAAGCCAACGTCCGTGGTAAACTGGTGGTAGCACTGGCCGGAAAAAAGGATTCGGAAGGCAACCCCATGGCTGTATTCATGGCCGCTGGGGAGAAGTTTGACAATGCGATAGCAGCTGGCGCTGCAGGGCTCATCGAAATTTTTGCCTTACCCCAGGTGCCCTGGCCTGCGCTGGTCAACTACTTTGCCTCGAACGTAACCATGAAAGTGAAGAGCAATAAGGCTGCTGCCGTGCATGTGTGGTTGAAAGACAGTGAGGCAGCAAGCCTTAAAAAGCTTAAAGAGTCAGCTTCACTTACCGGCTCACTAACAATTGAAGGAGTAAGGGAAGTAGCGGTAAGTTCGAAAAATGTAATTGGAGTGATTGAGGGAACCGACCCCAAGTTAAAGGAGGAATACCTGGTTGTTTCGGCCCACTACGACCACGTTGGCGTAAGCAAGCGGGGTAACCAAACCGATTCGATTTTTAACGGAGCCCGCGACAATGCCATCGGGGTGGTGGGTATGCTGGCTACGGCAAAATACCTTTCTCAACACCGGCCTAAGCGTTCGGTACTGTTTATGGCACTCACCGGAGAAGAGAAAGGTTTGCTGGGGAGTAAGTATTATGCAGAAAACCCTGTTGTGCCGCTTCATAAAACAGTATTCAATTTTAATTGCGATGGTGCCGGTTACAACGATGTAACGGCTGCTACCGTTATCGGTATGGAGCGTACTACTGCCGAGGCTGACCTGGCAAAAGCCTGTTCGGCATTTGGAATTAAGGCTGCGGTTGACCCGGTACCCGAACAAAACCTCTTTGAACGGTCAGATAATTACAACTTTGCCGTGAAGGGAGTGCCGGCCATCACGTTTGCTCCGGGTATCAAGGCTTTTGATGCGGAACTGAACAAGTATTACCATCAGCCGGCAGACGAAGTAAATTCACTTGACTTTGAATACCTGCTCAAATATTACCGTGCTTATGTTTATGCCAATGTACTGCTGGCCAATAACCCGAAGGCACCGGTTTGGAAACCAGGGGATAAATTTGAGGCAGAATCGAAAAAACTCTATAGCCGGTAATTAGTTACCCGAAAAGGTTGAGGATAGTTCACCGGTTAACCTGAGAATGGCTTGCCGGATGAGTTCGGGGTTTGTCCAGGGTACGAAATGATTCATATCGGGTTTACGAACGATTTCCACTTTGGCATTAACCAGTTTTTCCCGGGCAAATTCGGCATTGGCAGCCGGTACGAGTGAATCCTTTTCACCCTGAATGACAATTACCGGGCAGGTAATTTTATGCCAGGCCGAGGCCATTTCTTCGAGTTGGGGTTTCAGGTGGTAAATTTCATCGTTTGATGCGCGGAGCGAGCGGGGCAACACCCAGCTTAAGAAGGGTGAGGCAAGCGGGGCCCGCCACCAAGTTTCGTTTGGCTCCAGCACAGGGTCAATAGAAGGGGCAACAAGAATTAGTCCGTCAACCAGTTCCGGAAAATCAAGGGCCATACGCGCCACTACGGGCCCACCCAGCGAATGCCCCACTAATAGGATTGGTCTGTTGGACGGATGTTCGCGGAGGATCCGGGCGAGGGCAGCGGCCTGTTTTTTAAGTGAAGGTTCTGCAACTCCGAAGTTAGAATGGCCGAAGCCGGGCCGGTCAGCTGAGATGAGCAGCATGTTGCGGTTAAGTGCGCTATCGGCAAGAAAATCAATAAAGGCGCTCAACGAGCCGGGCGAGCCATGAACAAACAACACCAGCGCTCCATGCGGGTTACCGGCTTTTACATAATGGGTGGCCTTACTTCCTTTTCCGGTAACGTGACGGCTTCCGTTAATATGCTTTTTCCTGAAGTACGCATCAATTTCCTTTGGGCTCATCCGGAACGTCATGCAACCGTGGCTTGCAAAAAGCATTATTCCACAAAGGAGAACCAGGGCAAGTATTCCATTTTTTCTTTGTGCTAACAACATTGTCAGGGTATGTTCAGTACTTTTCGGTACTGTTCGGCATGGGTAAGTATGTCAAGCGCTTTCTTTACGTCAAGGTCGTGCTTAAAACTCGTCTCTATCGAGCCGCGCTCGTTGAAATAACGCAACATCAATTCCTGCTCCAGCACCATTTTAATCTGGTCTTTGTAGAGCAGGAGTTCTTTTTTACGGTTATCGGTAATGACGCTTTTCAGGTGGTCAATTTCGGGTTTCAGGTCAGTATAATACCGTTCACGTTTGGCAAGGTCTTGCAGGGTAATCAGTTTATTTTCAAGGTCGGAGGTGTAATCATAATTCTGGTTTTTCATCCAGGCAACAAAGTGTTGGTATTCCTCATCGGTCAAACTAAAAGTTTTCGGTTCTGACGGTGCGCTGTGGGTGTTGGCGTACTGAGTGGCGTAGTCAAAAATAAATCCGCGGTCGTAAATAGTTTGGACCACGGGATGAAATTCAGGCTTTTCCACCTTAATATCGGGTTCAATCCCACCGCCATCGTACACGATCCGGCCATTGGTGGTTTTAAAGGCCTGCTTAACTGAGTCGGGCACGGAGCCCACGCTGCCGTCATCTCGCCTGTGCGAATAATCCAACACCTGGATGCATCGCCCGGAAGGGGTGTAGTACTTAGCTGTGGTCACCTTTAATTGTGCGTTATAAGATAGCGGCCTTGTTACCTGTACCAGTCCTTTGCCATATGAGCGTTCGCCAATAACCACTGCCCGGTCGTAATCCTGAAGGGTGCCGGCAACAATTTCAGCGGCTGAGGCACTTCCACGATTAATCAATACGATGAGGGGTATTTCGGTGTCAACCGGATTATCCAGCGTTTCATAGCTGGTGTTTTGCTCCGGTATTTTGCCTTTGGTGAACACCACTTTCTTT
>CAYNIH010000190.1:0-5323 GCA_964397115.1 uncultured Roseivirgaceae bacterium
AACGGCATGGCCGGCCCTGGCTGATTTACTTTGCATAGTGTCGGTAAAATGCCGCAATAGTTTCTATGCCCAGCAGGAAATTTCTTACCCCAAAATGTTCGTTTGGAGAATGGATAGCATCGGAATCAAGTCCAAAGCCCATGAGCACCGTATCCAGGCCGAGTTCTTTTTTGAACAGGGCTACGATAGGAATGCTGCCGCCATCGCGGGTAGGGATGGGCTTTTTTCCCCAGATTTCATCAAATGCAGCACTTGCAGCTTTAAAGGCTTTTGAGTCGGTGGGCGTTACAGCAGGCTGCCCACCGTGCAGCGCAGTAACCTTAACACTTACCGATTTGGGCGCGAGGCTGAGAAAATAGTTGGTAAACAATTGGGTGATCTCTTCATTGTTTTGATCGGGTACCAGGCGCATGGAAATTTTAGCGTACGCTTTCGAAGGCAGCACTGTTTTAGCCCCCTCACCGGTATAGCCTCCCCAGATGCCGTTTACATCCAGCGTGGGGCGGATACCTGTACGCTCCAATGTTGTGTATCCCTTTTCACCCTGCACATCGGCTATGCCTAATTCTTTTTTATAGCGTTCAAGGTTAAAGGGCGCTTTGTTTAGTGTTTCCCGATCGGCTGCACTGAGCTCAAGCACCTTATCATAAAATCCTGGAACGGTTACCCGTCCGTTTTCATCGTGCAGCGCAGCAATCATTTTAGCCAGGGTATTAATGGGATTGGCTACCCCACCGCCATATACGCCCGAGTGCAGGTCGCGGTTGGGACCGGTTACTTCTACTTCCACATAACTCAGCCCGCGCAGGCCTACCGTAATGGAGGGATGCTCCAACGAAATGATGGCCGTATCCGAAACCAAAATGACATCGGCTTTAAGTTTAGCTTTATTCTCCTTAACAAAAATTCCCAGGTTGTCAGAACCCACCTCCTCTTCGCCTTCTACCATAAACTTGATGTTGCAGGGCACCTGGTTAAGCTTCGTCATCATTTCAAATGCCTTTACGTGCATGTACACCTGCCCTTTATCATCGCAGGCGCCACGGGCATAAATTTTTTCATCTTTGATAACGGGTTCAAAAGGCGGGCTGGTCCACAGGTTCAAGGGATCAGGCGGCTGCACATCGTAGTGGCCATATACCAAAACCGTTGGCAGGGCAGGGTTGATCATTTTTTCGGCATATACAATAGGATGCCCCTTGGTTTCGCAAAGCTCGGCTGTATCCGCTCCGGCTAGTGTAAATTTTTCTTTCAGGAATTCGGCTGCCTTTCGTACATCGGCTTTGTGCTTGCTGTCGGCACTCACGGACGGAATGCGCAGCCACTCGAACAGATCATCTAAAAAACGTTGCCGCTGCGTTTGGATATATCCGTTAATCATGGAGATAGGTGACTTTGAGGCGGGTAAATTACGGGAAATATCTGAGCGGGAGAAAATTGGCGAATAACCCTTACCGCTTGTCAGTTCACTTTTCCACCGAGCAGGTAATTCATCGATACCGTTAAGCTGGGGATATACGCATACCGGTTGAACCAGGAGTCCAACTGGCCATTTACATACCTTTCCAATGAAGATAAATCATAACGGCTGGAATAGATGGTTGAGGTGGAT
Source organism: uncultured Roseivirgaceae bacterium (assembly GCA_964397115.1). Classification (GTDB taxonomy): domain Bacteria; phylum Bacteroidota; class Bacteroidia; order Cytophagales; family Cyclobacteriaceae; genus UBA2336. The sequence goes on from CAYNIH010000190.1 coordinate 1,613, forward strand.
GCAACGTTTTTACTCAACGAAAACTCCACACGTATTTGCCAATCCGGGTTTTTGAGCGGCAGAACACGACCGTAAAGAATGCCCGTCTGCACCAGGTTGGTAGAAAGGTGAATGGGACTGGATTCGGTGCTTGTCGAGCCGGGTTTTACGGGCAGTACCGACAGGTCAGTATTAAAATTGCTTTCAAACGTGGCGGTTCCGGTGGCCCCGCCCATGGTAATGTATTGTGCAAAGGCGCCAACGTAGTTGTGTCCGAAATGAAAATTACTTCCTCCTTCAACTACCTGGCCGGAGCGGTAGGTATCTTTAATCATAATCTCCAGCCTTTTGTTACCCAGTGATCCCATCAGGTTTAGCATCATCAGGCTGTTGGGCCGGCTAAGTTTGCCGGCCTGCACCACAACCGAAAGGTTTTTCAGCAACTGCAATTCATAGCCCACGCCCAGTTGCACGGGCATTTCGGCCTGAATACGCACGGCATGCCTGCGCTTTGTGTGCAATTCCCGGGTAGGCGCTGCTGCTACGGGAGTACCGGTGAATGATTCGGCAAAACCAAGCGTTGAATCCCGGTTGAAGTAAAAGTCACCTTTCAGTGACGTGCTCTCCCAGGGTATTTGCTGTTTATTCGTAATGGTTTCTATTTCTGCGCGCACCCTTTTAAAAACCTGTTCGACTGTTAAGTTGGGCACGGTGATGTGGTGAAGAAGGCTTCGGGTGTATAATCCATTTCCTTGGGTTCCATCGGAAGCGACACTGCCGGGTGCTGTGGCATAGGCAATGAGCGACCCGGAAGGCGCATTCATAAAGGCCAGTCCGCTGCCTATGACTGAGCGGTTCCAACTGCTTTCAAAGGGGTTGTTCCGGCAGGCATCCAGGATAAGCAGGTTCACACCGGTGCCACTGTTTTCCATGAAGGCCAGTACACGGTCGGCCGGTACGCAATCAAATTCAACCTGCTGGGCGATGTGTAAATCGGCATCTACCGGAATCAGGTAGTTATGTCCTTTGTATTGAATGCCGTGACCCGCATAATAAAACAGGCCTACATCATACTCAGGCAAACGGGCACCGAAATGATCAATGGCTTTTTTCAGTTCGTTAAGGCCGAGGTTTTCGTACCGCAGCGTGGTAAAGCCCAGGGTCTGTAAAACGCTGTCCATGGCGCGGGCATCGTTAACCGGATTTTTTAAAACAGCATTCGACTGGTAACGGCTGTTACCGATGATTAAAGCCAACCGTTTTTCCTGCGCAGTGGCAACCCAGGCTACTACGGACAGGATTAATGCTCCTACGATACGCATAACTCAAACCCGTTGGGAACCATTAATTCGACAGCCCTCCGGGAGGTAAGTTTAATAGGGCATTACCGTATTATTAAAAACCGGAAAAGGATGCCAAAATCCGGTGAATTTATGGGTTCAGCTACTCAAACCCGTCCCCTTCGTCTTTCTTTTCTTGCTTCTTTTTGGCCGAGCCAGCACTGAGGTTGTAGGGCACTTCAATGCCGTAGTAGTCCTTACGGAAGCGATTGATAAACGCCAGGGTTTCTTCTTCCGTGCCGGGTATAAAAATCATCTCGCCCACTTTGGCTTTACCGGAATTCGTGCGCTTGGCTACCGTGGTATTGAACACATCATTAGACGAATACATTAACAGGCGGTTGTCTTCATAACCAAAATAATACCACGAGTCAGGCGAGGCCTTGATAAACACATTGAACACCGGTGAGCCGTCTTCATTTTTCTTTACTTCCATAAACCCTTCAAAACTGCCGTTGATGTCGGTACGGTTAATGTTGGAAAGGCCAAGGCTACCTTCGCTGTAAAAGGCCTTGTGTTTGGGCGACCACTTAAAATTAACGTTGGCAAAGGTGAGGGGCTTTGCGGTTTCAGCAAGGGTTGCCAGCGACACATATCCCTGCGTACTTCGCTTTTCATAATCGCGTGCTGCGCGCTCGCCCACAATGTCGGCAATTTTGTACAGCAGGTCGGTACGGTCGCCCAGGCCTTCTTCCACCGACTCATTTTTCACCACAGCGGCAATATCGGCTGCCATCGCATCAAATGCGGCAGCAACAGCTGTTGTGTTGATGATCACCAGGGAGTTCATCTGGATGTCGTTGGTTTTCATATTTCCCTGACCGATGGCGGTAGCCTGAATAGTAAAATCCTTATGGCCGCTGAACAGGTTAACCGGCCCCTCAAATTTCACCAGTTGGGTTTCATCGTTATAAGAAAACACCTTACCGCTTAATTTATTCCCGGCTGCTTTCTCACGATCTTCAATCTTGTACTCCTTACTGGCCACGTCATAAAACAGGGTGCCGCTGGGGGTGAAAAAGTCTTCATCTTCATCGCGTTTCTCGTTCAAAAAAGAGATGTACAAATTGTTATCAAACGAGGAGAGGTGCAGGCCTGCACTAACCCTGCGCCCGTCTTCGGTAAGGGCATTGTCAAAATCGATCAGCACTTCGGTTTCCTCACCCGACTGTTCGTAGCGGATCCAGGTATTGTAGTCCTTGATATTTTTGATGTCGAGTTTTATTGCTCCCGACAATTGCAGGGCGGGGCGGGTGGCATACATGGTCATGTCACCTTTATAAAACATACCGGCACCCAGCACCAGGTGCATTTGTTCGGTTACCGAGCCCGTGGCCACGGTTTGCATGGTGGCGGTCGTTTTATTACGGGCGGTTCGCCTGGACGAAGCTACTTCCGTAACCGGCTCCAGCCTGAAGTCGGTCATTTTAATGGCAAAGGTGTCTTTCAGGAAGTTTACATACTGGTAGGTGGCGTGCCCCGAAAACTCCTTACGGGAAATAATGTCCACCACGCCATCGGTAAGGCGGTGGTAGCCGTTAAGGGTATCAACAACAATTACGGTGTTATTAAGGGTGCCAATGCGGGCATCTTCAAGAATGAGCACCTCATTGTTCTGCGGGGTGATTTTTGCATCCGCAACAATGATGTAGGGGATACCGCTTACTTTTAGTTGCTGTGTTTTCAGATCGTACTCCGCCCGTTCGGCCATGAAGTTGAGTGAATCGAGTTCTTTCCGTGTGGTGTAGAAATAGGAGTTTTCGAGCGGCACGTTTGGACTTTTGGTCATGGAAATTTTCTGCGTGGTTAAATCCCAGCGCGCATTGGGAATGGAGGTTTTGAACTGGGCATACGGAAAATTGATGGCCGCCTCCCCTTCAATTTCCGGGCTGATATCGGCATAGTTTTGTACAAGGTTAAATTTTACACGTACATCCGTACCGTCTATCAAGGGTTTGGCCGGGTCGGCCGATTTGGCGCGGAAACGGGAGTGGCGCGCCCCGAAATCTTTGGCTGAAAAAGTCATCTCCCGCGAAAGCAATTCCGATCCACGCGTTTCCAGCTTGCCGGCAGCCGTAACCCCGCTGCGCGAAAGGGTAAGGATGCCGTTGAGTTGTGCGGTTGAGTCGTAAAGATTAAACGGCACCGACTGATTTTTGAAGCGCATTTGGTCGCGCTTGGGGTACCACTTCATCTGGTAATCGGGAAGCGAAGCTTGCGGAAAAGCAACTGCACCAAATTGCTTTTCATCAATGCGTGCGCGCTCTCCTTTGGCAATTACACTATCGGGATAGAAGACAAAATCAGGCGATTTTACCGTTGCCGCCAGGTAGGTGATGGTACCCGTTGAGCGTATGCCCCGGTTATCGAGGGTGATGACCCCCTCCACTTT
>CAYNIH010000191.1:0-5275 GCA_964397115.1 uncultured Roseivirgaceae bacterium
AATCACCTACACCGAAGACAACATCCGCCACCTCGACTGGCGGGAGCACATCCGCCTCAGGCCTGGGATGTATATCGGTAAGCTGGGTGATGGCTCATCCAAAGATGATGGCATCTATGTGCTGGTAAAAGAAGTAATGGATAACTCCATTGACGAGCACATGATGGGGTACGGCAAAACCATTGATGTGAAGATTACCGACAAAACCGTTACCGTGCGCGACTACGGCAGGGGTATTCCCCTGGGTAAGGTGGTGGATGTAGTTTCCAAAATCAATACGGGGGCCAAGTACGATACGGGTGCTTTTCAGAAATCCGTTGGGCTGAACGGTGTTGGCACGAAGGCCGTCAATGCGCTTTCGAACTATTTTAAAGTGCAGGCCTTTCGCGATGGGCAAACCAAACTGGCCGAATTCAAACGAGGAAAACTTACCAATGACCCCAAGCAAGGTAAGACCAGCGAACGAAACGGTACGCTGGTGGTTTTTGAGCCCGATGACAGCATGTTTAAAAACTATCACTTCATTCCGGAATACCTGGATGACCTGATGTGGAACTACGCCTTTCTCAATGCCGGGCTCACCATCAATTACAATGGAAAAAAATTCTATTCGAAAGACGGCTTGCTCGACCTGCTGAAGCAAAAAACCGATCCGGAAGAAATCCGCTATCCCATCATCCACTTTAAAGGCAACGACATTGAAGTGGCCATTACACACGGCAACCAGTACGGGGAAGAATACTATTCGTTCGTCAATGGGCAGAACACCACGCAAGGCGGAACTCACCTGGCTGCATTTCGAGAGGGCGTGGTAAAAGCCGTCCGTGATTTCTATAAAAAAGATTTTGATGCGGCCGACATCCGCGCCAGCATCATTGCTTCAATAGCCGTGCGCGTGCAGGAGCCGGTGTTTGAATCACAAACCAAAACCAAGCTGGGTTCTGTAAACATGGCTCCGGATGGCCCCTCCATACGCAATTTTGTTGGCGATTTTGTAGCCAAAGAACTGGAAATTTACCTCCATAAAAATCCGGCCCTGGCCGATGCCCTGCTCAAGCGCATTATACAGTCGGAACGCGAACGAAAAGAAATTGCCGGCATTAAAAAACTTGCCAACGAGCGGGCCAAGAAGGCCAACCTTCACAACCGCAAACTGCGCGACTGCCGCTATCACTTTGATGATGCCAGCGGCCGGGGAGGTGAATCAATGATCTTCATCACAGAAGGCGATTCGGCCAGCGGATCCATCACTAAATCGCGCGATGTGGAAACACAGGCGGTGTTCAGCCTTAGGGGTAAACCGCTGAATTGCTACGGGCTAACCAAGAAGGTCGTGTATGAAAACGAAGAGTTTAACCTGCTCCAGCATGCCCTGAACATCGAAGACGGCCTGGACGGCCTCCGGTATAACAAAGTGATTATTGCCACCGATGCCGATGTGGACGGCATGCACATCCGGCTGCTGCTGATGACCTTCTTCCTGCAATTCTTTCCCGACTTGGTAAAAGCCGGGCATGTGTTCATCCTGGAAACACCCTTGTTCAGGGTGCGCAATAAAAAAGAAACCATCTACTGTTACAGCGAAGAAGAGAAACAGCAGGCCGTGGCAAAACTCGGCAGCAAACCCGAAATCACCCGCTTTAAAGGACTGGGCGAAATTTCACCCGAAGAATTCAGTAAGTTTATTGGTGAGCACATCCGGCTGCAGCCGGTGCAATTAGACAAAGACAGTCACCTGCGCGATGTACTGGAGTTTTATATGGGTAAGAACACTCCCGACCGCCAGGATTTTATTATTGATAACCTGCGGATTGAACTGGATAAAATTGAGGCGCCTGAAGAAGAACAAGAGGCCGCGTAGCACTTACGTGGTTTTAACTTTTTACAGTAATTTGTCCAGTATGACCATATTGAAATAGCTAAGCCCCGTTGTTAAATGAGCAAAAGAAAAAAAGCAGTAAAGCCACCTGACATAAAAGCAAAAGGAAAGAAAGACAAGGATGGAATTATTTCTGTAAGTGTTGATGGCCTTTATCAGGATTGGTTCCTCGACTATGCTTCTTATGTAATTCTGGAACGCGCGGTGCCCCGCATTGAGGATGGCCTCAAACCCGTGCAGCGCAGAATCATGCACTCGCTGAAGGAGATGGATGACGGCCGCTTCAACAAGGTGGCTAACATCATCGGGCACACCATGCAGTACCATCCCCATGGCGATGCGGCCATCGGTGAGGCCATCGTTAACATCGGCCAGAAGGAACTGCTGCTGGATACCCAGGGTAACTGGGGCGATATCCGTACCGGTGATGGCGCAGCCGCCCCGCGGTACATCGAAGCCCGCCTCTCCAAATTCGCCCTTGACGTGGTGTACAATGCGCAAACCACCGAATGGCAACTGTCGTACGATGGCCGCAAGAAGGAGCCCGTTACCCTGCCGGTAAAATTTCCGTTGCTCCTTGCACAGGGGGTGGAAGGCATTGCCGTGGGGCTTTCTACCAAAATCCTTCCGCACAACTTTTGCGAACTCATCAAAGCATCGGTGGATGTGCTCAAAGGCAAAAGCCCTAAAATCTTTCCGGATTTTCCCACGGGTGGTATTGCCGACTTTACGGAATATGATCAGGGGAAAAGGGGAGGCAAAATCAAAGTGCGGGCAAAGATTGATATAGCAGATAAAAAGACCTTGATTATCAAGGAAATACCTTTCTCTACAACGACTACCTCCTTAATTGATTCGATTGTAAAAGCCAGTGAAAAGGGCCAGATTAAAATCAGGCAGGTAATTGATAATACGGCTAAAGATGTTGAGATCCTGATTCACCTGCAGCCCGGGCAATCACCCGAGGTAGCCCTTGATGCCCTGTATGCCTTTACTGATTGTGAAATCACCATCTCGCCCAATGCCTGCGTAATCATTAACGATAAGCCCCAGTTCCTTGGCGTTAACGATATCCTGAAATACAATACGCAGCAAACGGTAAACCTGTTGAAACAGGAGTTGGAGATTAAGAAAGCCGAGTTGAAGGAGAAAATCCTGTTTTCTTCGCTGGAGAAAATTTTTATTGAAAACCGCATTTACCGCGACATTGAAGAATGCGAAAGCTGGGAAGAGGTGCTCGCTACGATTGATAAAGGCCTGAAGCCCCATAAAAAGAAATTCTACAGGGAAATTACCACTGAAGACATCATCCGGCTTACCGAAATCAAAATCAAACGGATTTCGAAATACGATTCGTTTAAAGCCGATGAACTGCTCAAGGATCTTGAAAAACAACTGAAAGAAACGGAGCACCACATCAAAAACCTAACCGACTATGCCATTTCATACTATCAGGATTTACTGGCGAAATATGGAAAAGGTCGTGAGAGGAAAACCGAGATACGCAGTTTCCAGTCAGTTGCGGCTACGGAAGTAATCGCCATCAATCAAAAGTTGTACGTAAACCGGGCCGATGGTTTTGCCGGTTACGGACTGAAACGCGATGAATATGTGTGCGATTGTTCGGAGTTGGATGATATCATCGCCATCCGAAGAGATGGAAAGGCCCTGATCTCGCGCATCAGCGAAAAAGTGTTTATGGGCAAGGACATCCTGTACATTGGAGTGTGGAAGAAGGGAGATGACCGCATGGTGTACAACATGATTTACTCCGATGGCAAAACCGGTAAAAGTTTTGTGAAGCGGTTTACCATGCCCGGAATTATCCGTGACAAAGAGTACGACCTAACGCAGGGAAATCCAAACTCGCGCATACATTACATCAGCGGAAACCCCAACGGTGAGGCCGAAGTGGTGGAGGTTAAACTATCGCAATCCAGCACGGCCCGCAAAAAGGTTTTTGAATTTGATTTTTCCGAGCTGGAAGTAAAAGGCCGCGGAGCGCGGGGCAACACGCTTACTAAATACCCTATCCGGAAGGTGGATTTCCTAAGGGCTGGAACATCTACGCTCGGTAAGCTAAACCTCTGGTACGATGCCGATGCCGGACGACTGAATAAAGATGGCCGCGGAAAATACCTAGGTAAATTTGATGGTGATGATCAGATCATCACCTTCATGCGAAGCGGATCCTACCGGATTACCGGGTACGACCTGACCACCCGGTTCGATCCGGAAAAAACACTGGCTGTTGAAAAATTCAATCCGAAAAAAGTAATCGCTGCGATTTATATTGATGGCGAGACGAAGCAATACATGGTGAAGCGCTTTGTAATTGAAACCAGCACGGTAGATAAGGAATTCGGATTCATTTCGGAGGCCATTGGCTCACGCCTCGTATTGGTCACTACCAGCGATACACCCGAAATAGAGATGGAAACAATAAAAGGTAAGGGTAAAGAAAAAGTAACGGAAGTGGTTAACCTGGAGGATATTGTTGACGTGAAGGGATGGAAGGCCCTGGGCAACCGGCTTACCCAGCACAAAGTTGTGAAGGTGCATTTGCCCGAGGAAGAGGAAAGCCATTTGGCTGAAACCGATGACGAGGTGGCCGCAACCGTAAAGGATGAGTCGCCAAAAAAAAAAGAGGAGGAAAGCCCGGCCGTTCAGGCAAGCCTCTTCGTACAGCCAAAACAGCAAAGTCAGCAAAAGGAAGGCAATCACAAAAAACAAAAGGTCGTTCAGGCAAAACTCTTCGGGGATTCGCCAAATCCACAAATCGAGGAAAACCAAAAAGAAAAACGTGACAGCAAAAAAGTAACCCCTTTGAAAAAAGATAAGCCAACCGACTCAGCTAATAATAAAACTTTTGGGGTGGGCGAGACGATTGAGTTGGAACTTTGATGCACCCAATCTGCCAAAGTTTAGTACTTTGGTAACAACCATTAGACTGAACCCCGTTTCACTATGTCACCCTACCTGGCTGAATTTTTAGGCGCGCTCACGCTCATCGTATTGGGCGATGGTGTTGTTGCCTCGGTGGTGCTGAAACGCACCAAATCCGAAAATGCCGGATGGCTTACGGTGGTCATTGGCTGGGGCTTGGCTGTTACGCTGGCCATTTATGCCGTGGGCCGGTTCAGCGGTGCACACCTCAACCCGGCTGTAACGTTGGCACTGGCCTACTCGGGCAGCTTTTCGTGGGGCCTCGTACCCGGCTATTGCCTCGCGCAACTTGCAGGCGCGTTTGTCGGGGCGGTGCTGGTATGGCTTCACTACCTGCCTCACTGGCGCATTACCGATGACCCGGTTGCCAAGCTTTCGGTATTTTGCACGGGCCCAGCCATCCGGTCAACCTGGAACAACCTGATCAGCGAAATTATCGGCACGACTGTG
>CAYNIH010000192.1:0-5247 GCA_964397115.1 uncultured Roseivirgaceae bacterium
ACCTGAGCGAATTTGGCAATCGGGCGAAGCGGTTTTCGAAAGAAAATCAAAAGTTTTTACTCAGTCTCAAAAACGAAGATGCGCGTAAAGTGGACCGGGCATTTCACCGCCTGCATGATGATGTGTTTGAAAATACCGACTGCCTGGCCTGTGCCAATTGCTGCAAAACCACCAGCCCTATTTTTTATCAGTCCGATATTGAGCGTGCAGCCCGTAGTTTGCGCATGAAGCCGGGCAACTTTATTACGAAATACCTGCGGGTTGACGAGGATAAGGATTTTGTGCTTCAGTCAGCACCATGCCCGTTTTTAAATTCCGCCAACTATTGCAGCATATACACCCATCGGCCCAGGGCCTGCAGGGAATACCCACACACCAACCGAAAGAAAATGGTACAGATTATGGAGCTTACGCACAAAAATACGTTAGTGTGCCCTGCGGTTTTGGAAATAGTGGAACGGTTAAAGCGCGTTGATTTTAAATGACAGCAAACATGCGGATGGATTACTTTTTATTTACCGTAATGTTGATGGGAACAGTTCAATCCTACTGTCAGAGCCGTGCCCGGGATTATGGTATTACCATAGGCATATTGTCCACCGGTAGGCTTAATGCGATTACGGATGTTCCGGGTGTAAAAGTAGGTCATGTCACCCTTATTGAAGGAAGTTCGGTCCGTACCGGGGTCACGGCTATTCTCCCGCACGATGGCAATATTTTTCAGGAGAAAGTACCAGCTGCCATTTTTGTGGGCAATGGCTTTGGGAAACTTGCCGGCAGCACTCAGGTTAAGGAACTTGGTAACCTCGAAACTCCTGTGGTTCTTACCAATACATTAAGCGTTGCCGCTGCTGTTGATGCGCTAGTCGAGTACACCCTTAATCAAAAAGGCAATGAAAATGTGCTGTCGGTAAATGCGGTGGTTGGCGAAACCAATGATGGCTACCTCAATGATATCCGGGGCAGGCGCATTACCCGGAAGCATGTGTTGGATGCACTAAGTTCCGCTTCGGGCGGCCCGGTGCAGGAAGGTAATGTGGGAGCCGGCACCGGTACAGTCTGCTTTGGCTTTAAGGGAGGGATTGGTACGTCATCGCGTGTGTTGCCAAACGATCTGGGGGGTTACACAGTGGGCGTGTTGGTGCAAACAAATTTTGGCGGTGTTTTGCAGATTAATGGTGCCCCGGTTGGCAAGGAATTGAAGAAATTTTACCTCAGCGATCGGCTTTTGGGTAAAGCGGATGGCTCTTGCATGATTGTAGTGGCAACCAATGCGCCTGTGGATGCCCGCAACCTCGAGCGGCTTGCACAGCGTGCCATGATGGGCCTGGCTAAAACCGGGGGCATCGGTGCAAACGGAAGCGGTGATTACGTGATTAGTTTTTCCACCAGCGAAGCGGTGCGGGTTCGCCATCAGCAAACGAGCCTTGCCGACACAGTCAGTTACCTTCGCAATGATGCCATGTCGCCTCTGTTTATGGCAGTAATTGAGGCTACCGAAGAAGCCATCATCAACTCGCTTTTTGCTGCTAAAAGCATGACGGGTAAGGATGGCAGAACAGTAGAGGCCTTACCCCACGAGGAGGTGCTTAGGATTCTTAATAAATACAATGCGGTGAAGAAATGAAGAAAGTGGCTGAAAAAAACCAGCCACTTTTTGCTATTCGCTTTGTTAAGCAACCTGTGCAGCCAGTTTTTGCGACAGTACCGATTTGGGCACCGCCCCTACTTGTTTGTCAACAACCTGGCCGTTTTTAAACACCAACAAGGTGGGTATAGACCGGATGCCGAATTTGGCTGCCGTTTGGGGGTTTTCATCCACATTAAGTTTGGCTACTACGGCCTTACCATCGTAATCGCCCGCCAACTCTTCTACGATGGGGCCAATCATTTTACAGGGCCCGCACCATTCGGCCCAAAAATCAACCAATACAGGTTTATCGGTTTTTACAATCTGATCAAAGTTTGAATCGTTCAGTTCAATCGTTTTTCCCATGATAATTAGGTTGTGATGTTAATTGTAGTTAAAATTCTGTTGGTTCCAACACAAAGGTAGGTGAATTTGTTCCATCTTCGACTACTTCTACATTAAGTTCTTTAGGTTCTTCAGTGGTCAGCCAGCGAATGCCGGTTTTGTCGGTCAGTACGCCAAGTTCACCTAACTTTTTAAATTCCTGAAACACGGTATTGGTTGCGGTAATCCGGCAGGTGCGCGACAGCAACTCGGTTTGGATAGCCTGCTGATCGTCATAGATAAAAAGGTGAAGCGAGGCATTGCCTGAATTTTTTTTGGCTGTTTCCTCAAGCGTGGTAATTACGTCATGGGTAATGGCGTGCAATGGAAGGCGCAGGGCAATGCCCTGTACCCGTTTGGAAGCCAGGTCATGAAGGATTTCAATGTTTCGAACCTGAAATTCCAGGTTCATGTTGCCCCAGGTGTTGCGTTGTACGGCTCCTTCCACGAACAAGAACCAACCCTGCGACATAAAGTTTTTGTATTTCTGGTATTGTTCGCCAAACAGGGTGAAGGTGAAACTGCCTGAGTAATCCTCAAGGGTAAACTTGCCATAGGGTCTGCCGGATTTGCTCATCCGGTGTTCTACGGCCGTTACAATGCCGCACACTTTTTTTTCCTGGTTCTCAATTTTTTCCAAGTCCGCCAGGTGGCCGCACATGGAATTGCAAAATGCACTGATTTCGAACCGGAAGTTGTCGAGCGGGTGCCCGGAGATGTAGATGCCGATCACCTCTTTTTCGAGATTGAGTTTTTCAAGTTCGCTGAAGGGTTCAATGGGTTCTACTTTAGGTTTGGGCATTGCTGTGCCGGTGGATGCGCCAAAAAGGCTAACCTGGGAACTTAATTCATCCTGTTGCGATTTGCCGGCATACTTTATTGCTTTTTCAATCAGGCTAGGCTCACCGTTATTTGAAAAAACGTACTGCCTGCGGTGAATGCCGGGGAAGCAATCAAACGCACCGGAAAGGGCGAGGCACTCAAACGTTTTTTTGTTAACGGCACGTTGATTAACCCGCTTAGCAAAATCAAAAATATCTTCAAAGGGGCCGCGGGCCTCGCGTTCCTGGATAATGGCTTCTACGGCTGCTTCGCCTGCTCCTTTAATCGCGCCAAGCCCGAAGCGGATTTCGCCTTGCGGGTTTACGGCAAAGTGTGTACCCGATTCGTTTACGTGAGGGCCGAGCACCTTAATGCCCATGTTGCGGCATTCTTCGATAAAGAAGGTAACCTTGTCGAGGTTGCTTTGTGTGTGGGTTAATACAGCAGCCATGTATTCGGCCGGGTAGTTGGCTTTAAGGTAGGCTGTTTGGTAGGCAACCAGCGAGTAGCATGTTGAGTGCGATTTATTAAAAGCATATTGTGCAAAGGCTTCCCAGTTGGTCCAGATTTTTTCGCAAATGTTTTCCGGGTGGCCGTTTTGCTTGCACCCCTCAATAAACCGGCTTTTCATTTTATCCAGTACGCTCTTCTGCTTTTTGCCCATGGCCTTGCGCAGGATGTCCGCATCGCCTTTGCTGAAGCCTGCCAGTTTCTGCGAGAGCAGCATCACCTGCTCCTGGTAAACAGTAATACCATACGTTTCAGCAAGGTATTCTTCCATTTCGGGCAAATCGAACGTTATGGCCCGTTGCCCCCGTTTCCGGGAAATAAATTCGGGAATGTATTCCATGGGTCCTGGCCGGTACAGGGCGTTCATTGCAATGAGGTCTTCAAATTTGTCGGGCTTCAACAGCCGCAAATATTTTTGCATACCGGCACTTTCAAACTGAAACGTTCCGTTGGTTTCTCCCCGTTGGTAGAGTTGGTAGGTCTTTTCATCATCCAACGGGATGCTGTCGATGTCAATTTCAATGCCTTTGCTTTTTTTAATATTCCTTACAGTGGTTTTAATTATAGTTAAGGTGGTCAGGCCAAGAAAATCCATCTTTAACAGGCCTGCACTTTCCACCACGCTGTTATCGAATTGAGTTACCAGCATGTCAGAATCCTTGGCGGTAGCCACCGGTACAAAACTGGTCAGTTCATCGGGTGTGATGATGACCCCGCAGGCGTGCGTACCTGTGTTGCGTACGGACCCTTCGATAACCTGTGCCTGCCTTAATACTTCTGCACGCAGGTCGTTTCCTTTACGAATGGCATCCAGGTCTTTGATTTCGTTGAAGGCCGCATCGAGTGTGGTGCCGGGCTTTTCGGGCACCATTTTGGCAAGCAGGTTTGCTTCGGAAAGCGGCAGGTCCATTACCCGGGCGCAATCCCGTATGGAGGATTTGGCGGCCATGGTGCCGTAGGTGATAATCTGGGCGACCTGATGCTTGCCGTACTTTTCAATAACATACCGGAGTACCTTGTCGCGGCCTTCATCATCAAAATCAATGTCAATATCCGGAAGGGATACGCGGTCTGGATTAAGAAAGCGCTCGAACAGTAAATCGTACTGAATCGGGTCAACATTGGTGATGCCCGTGCAATAGGCCACCACAGAGCCGGCTGCAGAGCCCCGGCCGGGTCCCACGGAAACGCCCATCTCACGCGCCTTTGAGGTAAGGTCTTGCACAATCAGAAAATAGCCCGGGTAACCGGTTTTCCGGATGGTGTCCAGTTCAAATTCGATCCGTTCGGTTATTTCCTGGCTCAGCATACCGTAACGTTTCTTTGCGCCCTCATAAGTGAGGTGGCGTAAATAATCGTCTTCGCTTTTAAAATTTTCCGGAATGTCGAACTTGGGAAGCACCACTTGCCGTTCGAGCGTATAGGCTTCAACTTTATCGGTAATTTCATTTATTGTAGCAATGGCTTCGGGTAAATCGCTAAAGATGGATTTCATTTCTTCCTGCGATTTGAAATAGTATTCCTCGTTGGGAAGCCCGTACCGGAAACCGCGACCGGAACCTTTCGGTGTATTGAGTTTTTCGTTTTCACCGATGCACACCAGCACATCCTGGGCCTTGGCTTCTTTTTTATCGAGGTAAAACACTTCGTTGGCAGCGAAATACTTAACGCCATATTTTGCTGCGAACCGGAGCATTACCTCGTTAACATGATCTTCTTCGGCCAGGCCGTGCCGGTTCAGTTCAACGTAAAAGTCATCGCCAAACAAATCATGCCACCACTGAAATGCCTCTTCGGCCTGGCGTTCGCCCACATGCAGAATGAGGTAGGGTACTTCGCTGTTCAGGTTACCGGTGGTGGCAATCAGGTTATTGTGGTAGTGTGCTATCAACTCTTTATCT
>CAYNIH010000193.1:0-5221 GCA_964397115.1 uncultured Roseivirgaceae bacterium
CCGGAGGCTGGTTGGTGGGATTGCCCCCGCCACAGGGCGGAGTAAGTACGGTTACTACCACCGGGTCGGAGGGCAGGCTGGGACAGTTGGCACCCGGTGTTTTTACGATGAGGAAAAATACACCCGTAGCTGACACGGTGATGGTTTGTGTGGTGGCGCCATTCGACCATACATATTCAAATCCGTTTGGCCCGGTTAAATCAACCGTTCCGCTTCCGCAGATGGTGGTGCTTCCGGTGACGGTAATCACCGGCTTGGCAGGTGCCGGAATTACCGTTAGGTTTACCGGATCGGAAGGTTCGCTCTGGCACGTTCCATCGCCTACCTGCACGGCATAGCTTCCGGCTTGCGTAGCCAGGATTTGCTGCGTGGCATCGGTAAGGGTGTTTCCGTCACGCAACCAGATGTATTGTGCAAAACCCGTGGGTGCGGAGAGGAATACCGAGCTGCCCTCGCAAATGGATAACGATCCGGACGGGTTTATGACGGGTTTGCTGATGGTGATTACGGTAGCGATAACCGTAACGCGTGAACTTTCGCAATTCGTTGCCGGGTCAAAAATGCTGACGTAGTAATTTTTGGAAGCGGTTAATACAGGTGTTGTAAACGATGGTCCTGTGAACAGCAGGTTGTTTAAAATCGGGTCATCATACCAGCGGTATTCCTGCGCACCGGTGGCTCCTGTTGCGGTAAGCGTTACCGTGCCTTCGTTGCAGCGGCTCACACCGGGTGCAACAGGAGGGCTGGGTGGCGTGCAGGCCGATACGGTAAAGTTTTCGGTGGCCAGGTAACTCCATACCCCTTCCGAATCTTTTATCCGGATGGTAAGGGTATGATTGCCGGTAGGCACGCCTGTCATATCCAATGCCACCAACTGGTCAATGGTGGCTCCGGGGGTAATGCCCGGAATGGGGATGGGTGTGCCCGTGCCCAGCGGACTGTCAACGTAGTATTCAGCGGCAACGATCTCGCGGCTTGTAGTGGAGAAGGCAGGCACTACATAAAAAGTTCGTGTTTCGGCATGGCTCCAGCGGTGGTTATCATCGCGGTAGCGGAAGCCGATTTGGTGAAAGCCTGGCGTAAGTGAGCCGGGCAGGGTAATGGGAAAGGTATTGTTTTGCGGGCTGCCTGCCGTGATGGGAATGGACGTGTTGTTGCCGGGCCCCAGGTCGGCATCAAAAAAATATTCAACGCGCGTGATGCTGACAGCCGGGTCGGTGGTAACAGGTGGAATGATATAAAAACTGTGCGCGCTGGCGTGTGTCCACCGGCCCCGGTTATCGCGGAAACGGAAACTGATGAAGTGAAAACCCGGTGATAGTGCACCGAGGTTTACATTCAGGGAGGGTATGGATACGGAACTGCCCGGAGTAAAAGAAAAGGGTGTACCATTTCCACAGCCCGGGTCATTATCAAAAAAATACTCAGCGCTTACCAGGTTGGATGCTGGGGGAAGTACAGGAGTGATGTAAAATATAGTGTGATTGGGGTGTGCCCATGCTCCATTATTTTGCCTCAGCCGGAAACCCAGCGTATGGAAGCCGATGCTTAACGCGCTGGTGTTGATGGTAAAGTTAAAATTCACATTGGCCGAGGGTGTGGTTACGGTAACCGCTGTGCCGTTGCCGTTTCCCGGATCGATATCAATAAAATACTCCGCCCGGTTAATAACCTGGCTGTAAACCGAAGAGTAAAGCACGAGAAGAAACAGATGGAATACCCTGTTCATCATTCAACTCACTTGATTATAGTACCCAAGCATACTGCGGTGTTCAAAATCCGGCATCCTGCCGTTTAATTAATTATTCACTTTACCCTGAACCCGTACATTCAGCGTTCCGTTAGGCGCGATGGTGGCGTTTTGAATATTGACAGCCGTTACCTGCGGTATGGGCGGCATGGGCGATGTATCAAAGCCGCTGCCCGGATCCCCGCCCGAGGGGAAGGGATAACTGCCGCCATAAATGCCGGCATCCGTGCCATCGGTGCTGAAGGGCGCCTTGCCGGGCGAGCTTGACTGGAGCCGGTAATTGTAAGTAGCATCGTAAGTATTGTTGTTCGGTACATTCACAAACTGGGGGTTAGTGCCCACCAAATTGCCACTGCCGGAGTTGGCCCCACCTCCAGCGCCAATAAACGTGGTCTCGAAAATGTTGGTGGGGTTGAAATAGGATGCCGAGGCAATGGTATTTTGCAGCGAGATGTTTTTATTAAACGTACAGAACACTACTTCACTGGCAAGAATATCACCGCTGGATCGGATAAAAATGTTGTTGGTTACAAGGGCATTCCATAGGGAGTAAAGATTACTAGATCCAATAAAGACGTTGTGATCAATTACTAAGGTATTCGTGTTGAAGCTTGAAATGAAACCGGTTATGATATTGTTGGCGATCAGGATATTGGTGGACGAAGTACTGGTTCTGGATCCGGCCCCGCCATAAATGGCGTAAATAATATTATTGTACATTACCCAGCCGGTGCCCAGCTCAGAGCTATTAATGTAGGTATAAACGTACGCGGTAATCCGGTTGCGGAACAGGGTAATGTTGTTAGCGGCAAGGGTGCCGGTACAGTTGATGGTTGTTACCTGAAATCCGGTGAGCACCGAGCCGGAGGGGTCAGTGGAACCATCGCGGAAAAAACTGATGGTGCCGGTGGTCCGGGTGGGCTGCCCGAACTGGTTGTTAGGCCCATATCCCGCACCGATTATTACCAGCCGTTTGCTGATGGTAAGATTACCATAATCGAAGGGAGAGCCGTACACATAAATCGTATCGCCTGGTGCGGAAGCGTTATGGGCAGCAATAAAGCTGGCGTTGCCTCCACCGGTTGCGGTGGTAAACTGCGCGGGCCGGGTAGGGTCGTTGCTTACCGTGCGCACCACAGCGTGCGCGTTAAAATAAATGAACAGGATGAGTGCTGAGGTTAGAAGGGTTTTCATAATTGTTTTCTTATTTCACTGTAAAAAATTCGGGTGGTTGTGCCGTGTATTATTATTTGGGAATTCGTTTGAGCGCTGAATTTCGCTTTTGCCATTCGAAAAATCGAAGGTGATGGAGTGGGTTTTGGCTGAACGCTTTTCTTTATGCATCTGGTGAAAGCCAAAAACAGCCAGTCCCGCTCCGGTAAACACTAATCCGATTCCCACGCCATCCCTAACACTCAACCCCGACCGGTTAAGGGCGGTGGTGTTTTGAGCAGGTGTGGTCATGGAAAATCGTTTTGTATTCATGCCTGTCATAGCTAATCCCATAAGGAAACCCAGGAGGCCCAAGGTAGTGATTAGGTAGAAGAGTTTCCTTCGCACGGGTTTACTAATTGTGCTTCAAAACTGCATCCATTGCCGGAATTTCAGTTAACGCTGGCGTGGCATTGATTAACGCTGGGGTTGTTTCTGACTTATTTTTTGATTTTCTGCTGGGAAGAGGGCAGGCAACGCAGTTGTTAACCGGTATATTCACTGGGCAACCTGCCAAACTCTTCTTTAAAGGCTTTGCTGAAATGCGACAGGTTTTCGTAACCCACCTGGTAGGCTATTTGCGAAACCGGGCCGGCCTGTGCGGCCAGCAATTTGGCCGCCCGCTGCAACCGTAATTTTCGTATGAAAGCCGAGGGCGAGAGGCCGGTAAGTGCCATGAACTTGCGGTAACATTGTTCCCGGCTCAGGTTCAGTTCGGTGGCCAGCACTTCAACCGAAAGATTGCTGTCGCCCAGGTTTGCTTCTACAAACGTTCTGGCCTTTAGGATTAACTGATCAGTAGCCGATGTTGCCTGAACGGGCGAGGGGCTGGCCAGCAGGTGGAGTTTAATGTGCTCCTGCATTTTTTCGCGCAGGTGCACCATGTTTTGCACTTTAACCATCAGTTCTTCCTTGCGGAAGGGTTTTACCAGGTAGTCATCCGCCCCGGTTTGCAGGCCGGTGAGTTTATGATCATCGGCTGCCTTGGCGGTGAGCATAACAAAGGGTATGTGATTGGTGCGGTTGTCTTTCTTAATTCGGGCGCAAAATTCAAGGCCATCCATTTCCGGCATCATCAGGTCACTGATAATGATATCAGGGATTTCGGTCCTTGCTTTTTCAAGTCCTTCTTTTCCGTGCCGGGCCTCGCTGTACCGGTACGATGAGCCCAGGCAGGATTTTATCAACGCGCGGATGTCTTCATTGTCTTCTACCAGCAAAATCAGCGGCAGGTGCGCAGGGGCATCAGTTTCCTGCACAGGTTCCTTCACTGCACCGGTTGTCACGGGCGAACCATTTTCTATAACCGGTTGAGCCGATGGAGTAAAATGCAGGGTAATGGTAAACACAGTGCCTTTTCCGGGCTGGCTCTCTACGTGGATGATGCCCTTCATCAACTCCACATATTCTTTTACCAGGGCAAGGCCGATGCCTGTGCCTTCGGCATGGATGCTGTCGGATGCTTCTACCTGATAAAAGCGTTCGAAAATATGAGGAAGTTTATTGGCCGGAATGCCCCTGCCGGTATCTTCAACTTTTAAGATAAAGGAGTTATTATCAAATTTTGTTGAAACCCTAACCTGTTTACCTGAGGGGGTGAACTTCAGTGCATTGGATACCAGGTTGATGATGATGGTTTCTATTTTCTCCGCATCGCCCAGCACGGGCGGTATGGGTTCGGTGAGTTGCCATTGAAAGGAGATGGTTTTGGATTCGGCCAGGCTGGAAAATTGTGCCAGCGTGTTGCGTGCCAGAGCGGCCAGGTCAAGCGGCTGCAACTGGAGTTTCATCTCCTTGGCATCCAGCCTGGCCAGGTCGAGTAACTGGTTGATGAGTTTTAACAAACGCTGCGCATTGTTTTTGATTAGGTGCAACTGCTGAGTAGTTTCGGGATCAGTAGTTTTTTCCAGCAACTGATCGGCCGGTCCCTGAATAAGGGTAAGGGGTGTTCTGAATTCGTGGGTGATATTGGAGAAAAATTTGGTCTTCAGGTGGTCTAATTCTTTCAGGGTTTGTTTTTCTTTTTGCTCCAGGGCCACCTGAGTTTTCAGGCGCTCGCGGTTAATGATGTTCTGGCGGGCAGCCAGCAGCAGGGCCACAAACCCGATCGCATACAGCGTGTAGGCCCACCAGGTTTTCCACGGAGGAGGGAGAATGGTAATGGTTAGTGAAACACCTTCCTCATTCCACACACCGTTGTGGCCTGACCCTTTGGCGCGGAACGTATAGGTACCCGGTCTGATATTCGTATAGGTTACA
>CAYNIH010000194.1:0-5218 GCA_964397115.1 uncultured Roseivirgaceae bacterium
AACTCTTTGAATTGTTTGACACTTCAAGGGAAGTTTCGGAGCACAATATTTTTAGCGAACTCAACAAGCTATTGACCTCTGATAAAAAATTGAATAAAGACAAGTACAGAATTAATCTCTTTGCAAACAGAGATAAATTAGCCGGGAACGAAACCAAAGAAACATTCAGAAAAATTTTTAGAAAGCATAGCTACGAAGCAGAGGGTGAAAAACTATTATCAGATAAAGAGACATTAAGAAAACTCTGGCATATCAATTATTCCATCAGTTCATCCGACCTGAATAAATCCGCTAAAGGCATCCGAACTGCTATTTCAAAATTCAATATGCCTGAAGATGTGGTTGAAGCATTTACAAGGCTCCCTGAACCAAAGAAGCAATATGCCGCTTATTCTTCAAAAGCCATTAACAAATTATTACCTCTGATGCGTTGTGGCAAATACTGGAGCTGGGAAAATATTGATAACGAAACAAGGGAAAGAATTGACACAATCATCAACGAAGGATGGAATTTCGCCTATGATAAAAGAACAGGCGAATTAATTAAAGAAAGAGAATTTTCACAGAAGGATCAGTTTGCAGGACTACCGGTTTGGATGGCCTGCTATGTGGCGTATGGAAGGCACAGCGAACGAGAAAGTGATAAAAAATATACGCCTGAAGAAATCAAGTCGCTAAATATTATGCAACTCATGCCCAACAATAGTTTGAGGGATCCCATTGTTGAGCAGGTGGTAAGAGAAACAATGTTTTTGGTGAAAGACTTATGTAACCAATACGGGCAGCCCGATGAAATACATATTGAAATGGGCAGGGAATTGAAAAAGAATGCTGCCGAAAAGGAAAAAATAGCCAAAAACAACAGACGAAACCTGGAAGAAAAACAACGCATTAAAAAGCTGCTTTACGAATTGCTAAACGGTACTTTTGAACATTATGATGAAGACGGAGAAAAAATTAATGCCGCTTTTGAGGTAAAGCCTAATCCTGAAAATCCAACTGATGTGGAAAAATTCAGGATATATAAAAGCTGTGGTGCAATAACCAGTGATGAAGAAAAAGAAAACTGGGATGCTTTGTTCAAAAGCGGAAACAAAGAAAAGATTCCAACCCATGCTGAAATTAAAAAATATATACTGTGGCTTAGTCAGAGATGCGTTTCGCCATATACCGGAAAAATAATTCCTCTCAGTAAATTATTTACCGAAGAATACGAAGTAGAGCATATTATTCCACGAAAAAAAATAAAGTACGATGCCTTCGAAAATCTTGTGATATGCGAACGGGGTGTGAACAAATTAAAAGACAACGAATTGGCAATGTTGTTTATTAGCAAAAACAATGGCGCTGAATTAAGTTACGAAGGCAAAAAGTACAAACTACAAACAACTAATGACTACATTTCGCATTGTAAAAAAACTTTTAAGGGGAGAAAACTCAAAAATCTTTTGGCAACAGAAGTGCCGGAGGATTTTGTGGAAAGGCAAATCAACGACACACGTTATATTACACGTAAGGTAAGCGAACTGCTCTACCCGGTTGCTAAAGACAAATCCGGGCTGATATTTACCATCGGTAGCATTACGAGTGATTTAAAGCGTGAGTGGGGATTGAATAATGTCTGGAAAGAAATTGTGAAGCCTCGATTTGAAAGATTAGAACAAATCACAGGACAGGCATTGATTGTTCCTGATAAAGAAGATGCAAACAAGTTTCATTTCACTGTTCCCGACCAACCGGACTTCAATGATAAACGCATTGACTATCGTCATCACGCATTGGATGCGCTGATAGTAGCTGCAACAACCCGTGAACACATTCGCTATTTGAATTCGCTGAATGCTGCGGACAGCAGTGAGGAATTGCAAAAAGTAAAAAGAGCGTTGGTAAAAGGAAAAATAAGGGATTACAAACAGCCATGGGAAAAATTTACAAAAGAAGCCAAAGAGAAATTATGTGAAACTATTGTAACCTTTAAATCCAACAACAAGGTGGTGAGCAAACCTGCCAATAAATATGTCAAGTGGTTTAAAAGCAATGAAAGCTGGGAGAAAAAAGAAGTATTCCAAAAGCCAAACAGTCGCTGGATGGCTGTCCGTAAATCAATGTTCAAAGAACCGCAGGGCATTATCTGGCTGAAAGAAAAAAAGGAAGTATCGGTGTTAGATGCCTTTAAAATCCAGATAGAGCGAATGAAAGTGGAGCAAGACAAGGAAAAAAGAAAAACAGCAAGCTATGTATATGACCAGTTGGCAAGACAAAACTTAAAGCAAATAATAGAAAATACAGGCATAGAGTTAGACAGGACGGAATTACTAAAGGAAATTCAGAAATACCTAAAAAAGAACAGCAGGAAAATACTTACGGGAGCAGTTAAGAAAAACGGCAAGCCTGAATTTAAGATAGTTTATTCTCTTGGTGAACAGATGTACGAAAAAGTGTGGATTGCTGAGTTTGTGGAATATGCTACAAAAAGGACATCATTAAGCAAAAAAGAATATGTTGAAAAGTTAACCGAAGAAAAAATCAAAAAGGACCTTGCTTATCCAGAGCAAAACAGAATATCCAAACTAATGATTAACCATATACGAGAATATAAAAATAATCCTAAAGAAGCTTTTAATGCTGAGGGCCTGGAGCATTTAAATAAAAAAGCAATTGCCGACCCCAAAATCGGGAAACCAATAAAAGCCATAACACGCATTGAGAAAAAATCCCCGGAGGACAAGTTTGGCAGCAAGTATGTAGAAGTGGATAAAGGCGCCATCGCATACTTCATAATTTATGAAGACGATCAAACAAAGGAACGTCCTGAAATGTACTCCCTTGCAACCCATCAAGCCATTGAAAGATTGGTGCAGGGGAAACCGATTGCAGAAAAAAGAGAGGGATACAATACAATTATTTTGTCTCCTGATGATTTAGTCTATGTACCTACCCCCGAAGAATGGCAGGCAATTAAAGAGAACAAACCCGAACCAATAAACTGGAATGACCGGGGGAAAATTGGCGAAAGAATATACAGGATGGTTAAAAGCACAGGCAAACAATGTTTTTTTATTCCAGCTTACATCTCGAAATTAATACTTCCTTATGATGCTTCTAAGAAGCTAGGGGAGCTTGAAAGTCAAAATTGCTCTGAGAAAACCTTAGATGGTCAGGTACAGATAAAACAATGTTGCATAAAAATAGAAGTTGACCGTCTAGGGAATATATAAGAGAGTGTTTCATAAACTGTGTCAAAGTAAGTTATCAATAATACAAACTAACTTTGATACCTATGGAAAAAAAGTCATTCGATTTCGATGCCTTTAAAAAAAGCGCCCAGGCACGCTTAAAGAAAGGCGACAGCCTTCTGGGAAAAGAAGGCGTTTTGACCCCGCTTCTAAAAGAATCTCTGGAAGAAGGACTAGACGGGGAACTGGAGGCCCATCTTGAGGAAGAAGTAATTAGCTACATTCATCATAACCCCGTGCATTACGGTTTTACCGATGAAGCCGGTAATTGGCCCTGGAGTTCTTACAACATTATCCTGGGCAACACAGAAACCTGGATCGAAAAGGACGAAGTAATCCGGTGGTTCGGTAAACCGGTATGAATTCATCAAACTCCATGGTAAACTTCTGAATCAACCAGAGATGAAAAACTTTCCATGGACTTAAAAACTTTTCAAAAGTTTTAAACTTTTGAAAGTTGGGAGTTGACTAATAAAAGACCAAACACCGCCATGATCAAACGCACCCTCTACTTCGGCAACCCCGCGTACCTGAGCACCCACCTCGACCAACTGGTGGTGCGCCTGCCCGAAGTAGAAAAAAACGATACGCTGCCCGACAGTTTTAAAAAAGAGGCCCAGGCGAAAATCCCCATCGAAGACGTTGGCGTGGTCATCCTCGACCACCAGCAAATCATCTTCTCGCAGGCGCTCATGGCCAAGCTGCTGGCCAACAACACCGCGTTCATCACGTGCGACAACACCCACCTGCCCACGGGCCTTATGCTTAACCTGTCGGGCCACACCCTGCAAGCCATGCGCTTCAAGGCACAACTCGAAGCCTCGCAGCCCCTGCTCAAGCAACTGTGGCAGCAAACCATAAAAGCCAAGATAAAAAACCAGGCCCTGCTGTTGCAGCGCTGCGGCACCGAAGCCGGCAACCTTTTGGCCTGGTCGAAAGACGTACAATCGGGCGATGCCGGTAACCTCGAAGCCCGTGCAGCCACCTACTACTGGAAAAACCTTTTCCCCGAAATACCCGGCTTCAGGCGCGAACGCGAAGGCCCACCGCCCAACAACCTGCTCAACTATGCCTATGCCATCCTCCGTGCCGTTATCGCCCGCAGCCTGGTAGGCTCCGGTTTGCTGCCCACGCTGGGCATCCACCACCACAACAAATACAACCACTACTGCCTGGCCGATGACATCATGGAGCCATACCGCCCCTTTGCCGATGCATTGGTAAAAGACATTGTCCGCAGCGGGGAAGACTTTACCCAACTCAGTCCATCGGTAAAAAAGCAACTGCTCGGCATTGCCGCCATGGATACGCTGATCACCGGTGAACGCAGCCCGCTGATGGTAGCCGCCCAGCGCACCACGGCCTCATTAGCCCGGTGCTTTGAAGGTTCCGAAAAAAAAGTATTGTATCCCGAACTGCCCGTTTAACGCATGCGACTAAACGAATACCGCATCATGTGGATCATGGTACTGTTCGACCTGCCCACCGAAACCAAGAAAGACCGGAAAAACTACACCGACTTCCGGAAGAAGATGCTGAAAGACGGGTTCAGCATGTTTCAGTTCAGCGCGTACCTGCGCCACTGCCCCAGCCAGGAAAATGCCGAGGTGCACATCCAGCGGGTAAAAAGCAATTTGCCGCCCAAAGGGCATGTGGGCATTTTGAAAATAACCGACAAGCAGTTTGGCATGATGCAGATTTTTTATGGCAGGGAAGAAAAAGAAAAGCCCCCGGTACCCCAGCAGCTTGAGCTATTTTGAGGTTCCGGGGGCAAAATTTGACATGAAACCCGCGGTTTTTGACATCCAAAACGGCCGTAACGACTTGATTATCATAGCGCCTGCCGTAAATAACATGTCAAAGATCGTTTACTGAAAGCAAATCACAACAGAGGACTGGTACGATTTAATTCGTCACATCATGTCAAAGATCGTTTACTGAAAGCAAATCACAACTAGTAGATGGGAGATTTGGAAGTCTCA
>CAYNIH010000195.1:0-5216 GCA_964397115.1 uncultured Roseivirgaceae bacterium
TTGGTATTATTTTTATTATTTATTTATTTAATATGCAATTGGCACAAATTATAGGCATTTTTCTCAGGTATGCTGATAAAAACTCATGAACCTGCTTGAGATAGACACTCCTGAACTGGCCAGGGAATTTCTGAGGCTCCCGGTGCGCTTGTATAAAAATGAACCGCATTGGATAAGGCCCCTCGATAAAGATGTTGAAGCGGTTTTTGACAAGGCGATAAACAAAACATTTCAGCATGGCGAATGCGTTCGTTGGATTTTGCATGATGGCAACGAAACAATTGGGCGGGTTGCCGCTTTTATAAACAATAAAACCAGCGGTAAAGGAAATGACCAGCCAACGGGGGGGATTGGCTTTTTCGAATGCATCAACAACCAACAGGCGGCAAACCGTCTGTTTGATGCCTGCAAAAACTGGCTGGCCGATCGGGGTATGGAAGCTATGGATGGGCCCATCAACTTTGGCAACCGCGACCGGTGGTGGGGGTTGTTGGTGGAAGGTTTTGACCGCGAACCCAATTACCAAACCAATTACAACTTTCCTTATTATAAGGACTTGTTCGAGGCTTACGGTTTTCAGGTTTATTTTTACCAACTCACGTTTGGCCGCCCCGTTCAAGGACCGTTAGACCCGCGGCTGCTTGAAAAAGCGGAGCGGATTTTTGAAGACAAAAATTATTCGTTTGGCTATCCCCAAAAAATTGATGTGAGCAAACTGGCCAGCGACATTAGGCATGTCTATAACCGGGCCTGGGCAAAGCGCGGAGAGATACCCGAATTAACCGAGGTACAAGCCACCGCCATGTTGAAACAAATGAAGCCCGTGTTGGATAAGCGACTTATTTGGTTTGGGTATTACAAAAACGAACCGGTTGCCTTTTTCATTTCATTGCCTGAACTCAACCAGATTTTTAAATACCTGAACGGACAGTTCAACCTGCTGGCCAAGCTTAAATTTTTATGGCATCAGAAAACCGGTACAAACAAAAAAGCCTTTGGAATACTTTTTGGCATTGTGCCCGAACACCAGGGCAAAGGGGTTGACGGGGCCATTATCGAGTCGTTCAGGCGGATGGCTCATGCCAGGGGATTTCCATATGAGCAATATGAAATGAACTGGATTGGCGATTTTAACCCCAAAATGATTCGCGTGGCCGAGCAGGTTACGCCCAACGTGGTGAAACGCCACGCCACCTACCGCAAGCTGTTCGATGACAGCAAACCCTTTAAACGATTCCCGATAGTTAGTTGACACGGTAAATCATGGATCATAAAGAAACCAGATCGGGCTTTTTTATAAAAAACCTGCTGCGCGGACTACTCTGGTTTGCCATAATTATTACTGCATTTATACTGGCAGAAGAATACATTCAAACAACATTTCATAAAGATATTGACGCCCTGCAGGATAAACCCGTTATTCTTTTCCTGGTCTTCTTTGCCTCAGAAGTGTTGTTTGGCCTGGTACCCCCTGAGTTCTTTATGCTGGTTTGGATACTGCACAAAGTCACGTTAAGCAAATTTGTCGTTAACCTGATTGTCCTTACTGTGATTTCCTATTTGGCCGGAGTAATCGGCTACCTCATAGGAAGTAACTTTTCAAAGACAACCATATATAAAAAATTGTACGTCAGGTACCTGATGCAATATGATTCCCAGTTAAAACGGTATGGTGTTTTTTTGGTGATAGTTGCCGCAGTTACTCCCATCCCCTATTCGGCCACGTGCATGTTGGCCGGTAGTGTTGGTCTTCCTTTTAAACGGTTTTTGATCATAGGAATTTTTCGGGTAGTACGCTTTGCCGCTTACGGATACATGGTTTGGTCGTTTCCAAACTGGTTTTCGGTATGATTGCCTTCCGTGTAGAAGCTCTTGCTTATTTTAATTTGCGGTAGTAACTCAGCAGCGTTATAAATCTTAACCCCTATCTTATGAAAAAGTCTGTTGTGTTGTTTTGTGCACTTCTTACCTTGACTTTTTGCTATGCACAAAGCCTGGTAAAGCCTAAGGATTTACTGGTCGTTAAAAAGAATGCCCAGGTCCGGATTGACAAGCAATATGATATGTATAAACAAGCTGCACTCAGCATTTGGGGTTTTTCGGAGGTGGGCTATAAGGAACATAAAAGTTCAGCTTTACTTCAGGAAGTATTGACCAAAAATGGCTTTGCCGTAGAAGCCGGAGTAGCCGGCATTCCCACTGCATTTGTTGCCACGTACGGATCGGGAAATCCGGTTATTGGTATCCTGGCTGAGTTTGATGCATTGCCGGGCCTCTCGCAGCAGGCAGTTCCGGAAAAAAAGCCCGACCCTGTGCGTACAGCCGGGCATGCCTGCGGACATCACCTGTTTGGTGTGGCCTCTGTTGCCGCAGCCATCGAGTTGCGGGAAACGATGATACAAACGGGTTTGAAGGGAACCATAAAAGTGTTTGGTACTCCGGCCGAAGAGGGCGGATCCGGTAAGGTGTACATGGTACGCGAAGGATTATTTAATGGTGTTGACGTGGTCATGCATTGGCACCCGGGTAACCGCAATGCCGCTAATCCATCTTCCTCACTGGCCAATGTTTCGGCAAAGTTCCGGTTTTACGGGGTCTCCGCCCATGCTGCCGGTGCTCCTGAACGAGGCCGCTCCTCACTGGATGCCGTGGAAGCGATGAATCACATGGTGAATATGATGCGCGAACACATCCCTTCTGACACCCGAATCCACTACATCATTACGCAAGGGGGGGAAGCACCCAATGTTGTCCCCGATTTTGCCGAAGTGTATTACTACGCCCGCCATCCAAAGCGCGATGTGCTGGCCGGTATTTTTGAGCGCATTAAAAAAATTGCCGATGCAGCCGCCCTCGGAACAGAAACCCGGGTTGAGTATGAAATTATCGGTGGCGTGTACGATTTGCTTCCTAACGAGCCGCTTGCGCGATTAATGCATGCCAATCTCACGGCAGTGGGCGGGGTAGCCTATACGCCTGACGAAGTGGAGTTTGGAAAAAAAATTCAGCAATCCCTTATCGGCAGCAGTCCGGCTTTAACCACCGCATCAGTTGTAGAGCCTTTTAAAACCGATGCCCAGGGAAGTGGGGGATCGACTGATGTGGGCGATGTAAGTTATGTGGTGCCCACGGTGGGACTGGTTACCGCCACCTGGATACCCGGTGTGCCGGCACACAGCTGGCAAGCCGTTGCCTGCGGGGGAACCGACATTGGTATAAAAGGGATGATGGTAGCCACCAAAACCCTTGCCCTTACAGGGATCGACCTGCTGAATGACAGCAGCCAGATACAAAAGGCAAAAGACGACTATCAGAAACGCATCGGTCCTGACTTTATATACTCGGCATTGATAGGCAACAGGAAGCCCGCCCTTGATTACAGGGATTAAAGGATCAGGTAAAGGAAAAGGATTCTGGCAATTCTGCCAGAATCCCTTCATTGTATCAGGCTGTTTTTCTAGGGCAGGTGCTAAGTCCTACCAAGGCATACAGCGGGCAGAAACTTACCAGGCTGGTGAGCACAAACACTGCACCAAGAATAACCAATACCAGGCCTAATGTACCGGTTACCGTTCCGGTGAAGTACAACACGCCAAATACTACTGCGAGAATCACCCGGATAATCCGGTCAACGTTTCCCATGTTCTTTTTCATAATCATTTAAGGTTTAGTTTTTAATTTTTTATATACAGGTAAATCCACACGGCCAACGCCACTATCCCGATACACATCAGGCAAACGAGCAGGAGTTTAAGCGCTTTGCTTTTCATGTGGATTGACGAGGTAAATGTAGATGCAGGAAAATCAAAAAGCGGTGATCTTGGTCACCAGCTGACAAAAATCAGCAGACCTCAATACCCCCTTCACGCTGCCTGATTTTACCTTCCTTTTCCAGTTTTTTGAGCACCCGCGTAATTACTTCGCGTGAAGTGCCCAGGTCGTGCGCGATTTCGCGGTGGCGAAGGTCCAGCGTAAGGGTGTTTTTGAGTTGGCTTTGTTCGATCAGGTAACCGTAGAGGCGGGAGTCCAGTTTCTGAAAGATCAGTTGGTGGAGGGTATCGAGCAATTCGGTATAGCGCTGGTTATATAAATCATAGAACAGATCGTTCAGTTGGGGGTATTTGTTAATCCATTATTCTACGTTGCTTGCAGGCAAAAGCAACAACGTGCAGGCTTCTTCGGCAACGGCAAAAATGCGGCTGGGTTTATTCTTGATACCCGCCAGGAACGACATCACACAACTTTCACGCGGCTGGATGTAATACAGCAATAACTCCTTGTCTTCGTACCGGATAAAAACCTTGATGATGCCGTTGAGTACCACCGGTATTTGTTTTACAGGCTGCCCTTCTTTAAGCTGGTTTGAAGCCTTTGAATGACTAATGTGGTTTTGGATTCATCCAAATCCTTTCCACGGTAACATGTTCAATCATTTCCCTGTCAAAATACAACCTGAGGTATTGGTCGGTGGCCCAACGCTCAAACAGGTTTTTGTAAAACGGGCTGCGTACATCACCGCTTTGTCCGGGGGTGTTGGTAAAACGGGTGTTATTCCAATCGCTTACATCCGCAACGAGGCGAAAGGTGGCACCATGACTTTGGTTGTCGTTGTTGCTGGTTACGCCCACTGTAGAGGCTGAGCCTCCGCGCGGCAGCGGCCCGCAGCTGAAAAGTTGTTGAAGTGAATCGTTTACAAGTTTACCCAGCGGATGGTTAATCAGCACGTGGTGGTAGGCCGGTTGGCCGTACTTCCAGTTTTTTGCCTGTTCGCCTAACTTTTCGGTCAGGCTCTTTACCGCCTCTTCAAAACCGGTTTGTAAAAATACATCACGGCCTTTCAGTTCAGGGCGATTATGGATTATCCATTGAATTACTTTTCGCAGCGATACGGTTTTAATGACTGACCGAGCGCGCTCTGGCACCATCAGTAGATAGGCGTGCTCCGTTAATTTCTTTTCCCAAGCCATGTAGATGCCGGCTTCCACTGAATGTTTATCCAATACATAATCCCATTTCAACAGCAGGCTTTTCAGGCTATCAAGCCTGGGATCAGCGAATAGTATATTTTGCAACAGCGGCACCAGCCTGCTTGCCGGCAGGGAGTAGTAATCGAATTGCAGTTGTTCTACTTCTTCCTGAGTAAATTTTTTATCGGCTTTCAGTATGGCATTGATCCGGTTAGCCCGGCTGCTGTCGGCCCATTCCCATCCCACCGA
>CAYNIH010000196.1:0-5201 GCA_964397115.1 uncultured Roseivirgaceae bacterium
AATACCTGGGCCAAACCTTTGTTGAACAGGTTGTCGGCTGTGTTAGCAGCCGATGACTCGGCACTAACGGCCTCACTGTAGCGACCAGTTATGATAGCCGCAGAGCCTTTAACACCGTTCAAACCAGCTGCATTGTCGCCACGGAGTGCCGAAGCCCGGTTGGCATAGTTGTAGGCTGCATAGGCATTGCCTTTAAAGAGGGCAGCGGTAGCCAGGTTGGCATTTACCTCGGGAGCAGCGTTAAGCCGTGCGGCAATATCCAACTGGGCCTGGGCCTTGTCAATGAGGGAGGAAGCATTGGCAGGGTTAGCAATGGCCTGCGCGATGTAAGCGGCAGCCAAATTGTTGTGAGCATTCCAGTACGTACCTTTTTTGGTGGCGGCTTCATAGATGGCCGCTTTTTCATCTACCGAGGGGGTAAGCGTTGCTGCGTACATCAATTCTTCAAACGAAAGGGTATCGGATGCAAGCTGGCCCGTTGTGATTTGTTTTGCCAATACGGAAATCTCGGCATCTGTTTTCTTGTCTTTGATGGTCAGGATTTCGGTTTTTGCCGTGCGGAGACCGGGGTAAACATCTTTAAATACCTTTTTATAGGTAGGCAACTTCTTCATTTGTTTTTCTTGGTCTTCGAATGTTCCACCTGCATTGATGATGTTCAGGTATTCGGCTTTTTCTTCAGAGGAGATACCATTGTAAGCTGCGAGGGCTGTCTTAAAGTCATTCCATTCACGGATGACGGGTTTAAGAATAAACTGAATGGAATCCGCTTTGCCTTGGTAGTCATACTTTTTCATTTGATCGCGATAGTAATTTTCAATCGCCTTGGCGCGATCAGGAGAAAGTTTGCTGTTGATGCGCTCGGCACCTTCGGGTGAGTGCGTACCTGTGATGGTAACGGTTTTGGTTACATTTTTAGAGGCGATGAAGGCATTAAGTTGTTTTCCTTTGTCGCTGGTAATTTCAGACTTGCGCAATACCGAACGGCCTTGTTCAAAAATGAAATCAGGGATAACGATGGGTATAATTTCTTCCTGGTTGTTATAGCCGTGTTCGGCATAAGCGGCATAATACACTGGCTTAACAAGTTTGGAAGTGGTAATAACCCCAACGGCCACGTCCATGCGGGGGGTTGCTTTTGACTTGGTGCCTTTTGAGGCAACGCCTTCAACCTGCACGATACCTGATTTCATGGCCGGCTTGTAGGCAAATGAGAAATCCTTGCTTACACGTGGCTGTTCGGTTGTACTGTTGGGATAGTCGGTGGCATTGAAGGCAATGGGGTCGAGGGCGGTTTCCTGTTCGCCATACTTATAATAGGTGTTCAGGGTATAAACGGTGCCCTTCTTCAGCATTTTAACCGGCAGGTTGGCAGCCATAGAAAAGGCTACGGTATCCTTGTGTACCTCAAGCGGGTTGGGGGTTACGATTAGCTGCTGTTCTTTCGCCATTTTGACCATCTGGGGGAGGGTGCACCCCGCGAGATTCAGCGCTCCTACGATCAGAAATGCGTAAACTAATTTTCTCATTTGGATTTGATTTATGGTTGTTTTAATCGAGTCGCAAAGCTACATTTAACGACCTTTTTTTGCAATTATACTTAAAAAATAAAGATTTTCGCGTCAGACAAGCACTGGCACTAATGGTATATTTGCCTGCTTGTTTTTTCGTTAAATGACGATAATAATGGTTAAAGGGCATAATTAATGGGTAAACTGATTGATCGGATTCAATTATTTTTTGAAGGCTATGCGTTCGGGGTATGTACGCGCATTGGTGAAAAACTTGGCATTGCTACCTCCACCGTGCGGTTGTTCTTCATTTATGCTTCGTTTATCACGTTCGGGTCGCCCATCCTGGTGTACCTGGCTCTTGCTTTTGTTATGAACCTGCGCAAATACTTACGCAAACGCAATCCCATCTGGGATTATTAATCGGTTATTTCAAACATTCAATCGTGTTCTACTAAAAAGGTAGTGTGCCAGCACCGCTGAACCTTTATATAGCCGGGTAAAAAAGGGCAACTTTTCACGTAACTGTTTGCGTACGGATAGGGTTGTTAACAACGATTTAACAACCTGATAATGAGCCTTTGCCACCGCCTGCGCATGGGCGGGTGTTCCTTGCGTAAGAAATTTTATTGCGGCTACGTAATCAAGCAAAATCCGCAAAGGCAGTGTTAAGGCAAGCCGAAGAGCAGGCAGGTGAAGGATAAGCAGGTTAAGGCCATTGCGGAAATTGTAATAGGTTTTGAGCGGGTTTCCTTTCGATAGCGTACCGGCACCAACGTGGTAAACTGTGCTGTGGCCGCAGTAAACCACCCGGTTGCCGCTGCGGTGGATTTTCCAGCACAGGTCAATTTCCTCCATGTGGGCAAAGAAGTTTTCATTAAGACCCCCGAGCCCATGATAGCGCTCGGCACGGATGGCCATGCAGGCTCCGCTTGCCCAGAAAATATCGCGGGTATCGTTGTACTGGCCTTCGTCTTTTTCAGTGTAGTTAAACAACCGGCCTCGGCAAAACGGGTAGCCCAGCACATCCAGAAAGCCACCCCCGGCACCTGCATACTCAAAATAATTTTTGTTGGTAAAGGATAAGATTTTTGGTTGAACGGCCGCAACGGAATCATCTTTTTCAAGCACAGCAAGCAGGCGGGGGAGCCAACCTTCGGTTACTTCCACATCGGAGTTCAACAATACGTAGTACTTCGCTTCGATTTGGTTAAGGGCACGGTTGTATCCGCCACAAAAGCCGTAGTTTTTATCCAGCCGGATTAGTTCAACATCTGGAAAATGGTGTTGAAGTACTTCCACGGAATTGTCGGCAGAAGCATTATCGGCTACCACAATTCGTGCAGGTGAAGAAAACCGGATTACCGAAGGTAAAAACTGCTGAAGAAGTTTTGAGCCGTTATAATTCAGGATGACAATGGCCGTGTTCAACCGCGTGCAGGTTAGTTATTAACCGGTTACCCCGTTAATGAGCTAAAATCAAATCCGGGTATATTGGGCAGCAATCCTTCGGTACTTTTTTGCAGCGCTTCTTTTGCCATCACTTCGGCTTCATCCATGGACTTGTTGAGGGCAGCCACTACCAGGTCTTGAACAATAATTTTGTCATCGGCCTTTAGTAGCGATGGGTCAATATCCAGGGCAACGATTTGTTTACGTCCGTTTACTGTGGCTTTCACCATCCCGCCACCGGATTCACCATGAGCACGGAGATTAACGAGGTTGTCCTGGGCCTCTTTGAGGCGGGTCTGGACTTCCTTCATTTTGCCTATCATTTTAAACATGTCCATCATAGTGCAAAGGTAAGGGGATATTGTAGAAAGATAACCGGGTTGGCTATCTCTTTCTAAGCAAAACAATTGAACCGGTGCGGGTAAACGATCGGCCGGCCAGGTCGGTGAGGCGGGCAACAAACGCGTAGGTACCTTCGGGTTGGTCTTTTCCTTTATAGGTGCCGTCCCAGCCGCTGTTCAGGTTGTTGGAGGTGAACAGCAGTTCGCCCCACCGGTTGTATATCTTCATTTCAAAGGAAGCAATGTATTGGCCGAACACGTTGAATACTTCGTTATCAGCGGGGCCTTGGCCATCGGGTGTAAAGGCTGTAGGGTAGTACAGTTTTGGTTCTTTAATGATGGTAATTTCGTTGGAGACAGATTGCTCCAATCCGGCTTCGTTGGCCACTGCCTTTACCACGTACCGGTAAACCTGATTGGCCGGTTCGGATACGTCATCCAGCAGGGTGGTGGAGGTACCTGTATTGAATGATTGAATAAGGGTTCCTGCGGTGTTGTATTTCTCAACGATGTACCGGTTAACCCCATTTTTCCAGCCCGTATAGGCCGACCAGGTCAACGTAATGTTGTTGTTAGCTTCAAGGTTGCCGGTAAGGCGGATGGGGCACACCTCGATGCCGGGTGCCGAAACATTGCCGCATACATCCGTATAGTTTATGTGATAACAAAATTGCTCGGAGGAGGTGTACTGGTTATCTGTAAAATTGGCAGCCGTGGTTTGGGCTAATTGACTAAAGGAGCCGGAGCCGGCTTTTCTGAACACAGCATAGGTCACCGGAGTAAACGCGGCATCCTGAAGCCAGGCGAGGGCTACACCTCCACTGTTAACTACGGCCGTGACGTTTTCGGTGGCCGTGGGCACATCGGTTGAAATGGCTGTACCGCATTTTTCCAATGAGATGCTTCGGCTTCCGTTTCCATAGTTTGAGGTTACCTGGTAGCAATATGAAGTCTGGCAATTGATGTTGGTATCGTTGAACGGTGAAGCCGTGGGCGTAGCTATGGCTGTACCGTTTCGCGTAATTGTAAAATTGGTAATACCTGCCGGATGGGTCACCCAGGTAAGGTTATTTACATTGTTCTGAACGGATAAATCGAAATTGGAACTGCAAATAATGTTCGAATAGGCCGTAGTAGTATTCATGCACATATCAAACGCACCCAGGCGGAAGCAATAGTAATTATCATCGGGCCTCAGGTTGGGCAGCGTAGCTGTTGTGCTGTTGTAAATTGTTTGGGCTAACTGAAATGTTGTGTTGTTGTTGGTGGCAATTTCAAGGCGGTATTGAATATTGCTTCCGGTTGTCAGAGCCTGTTCGATTTGTGTACTGCTAACGATACGAAGTTCATCAATAAACGGTGTCGGTAAGGTAGTTAGGGCTACAACTGGTTTGGTATTAGAAACACAATTATCATCGGCATTTACATCCTTTCCGCGCACGGAAATATTTTTTGTGCCTCCTGATCCATAGGCGTGGTTAGCCACTGCTCCCGACCCTTTGGGCACCATTACTTCCGGGGTGGCATCGTTGTAGTTGATGATATACGCATCGTAGTTAGTGTCGGTAACGCGCACCTGCACCTGGTTGCCATTGCAGGTAAAGAGGTTGAACTCAGGTGGAAGGTTAGGTCGTACCACGATTTGAATTTGATCGGGACCGATGTTCTGGTAGTTAACCTGGAGCGTGTAAGTACCCGGCTGGGTGTAGGTGTGGGTAAATACATTTTGCTGGTTTGGCGTTCCGTCACCCCACACCATATCGCAGGGTTTCAGGCCGGAACATTCGCCTGTGGTAATCAGATTGGCATTGGTAATGGTAACCGTAAGGGAGGCGCACCCTTTTTTTTCGTCAACTTCGAAGCGGCCACCGGAGCTCACGTATTGGCCAAGCCCCGG
>CAYNIH010000197.1:0-5131 GCA_964397115.1 uncultured Roseivirgaceae bacterium
CCGATAACCCAACCATCAACGGGTGCAGCCACGTGTTGTGGACGGGTAGCGTGCTCGATCCGGCATCCACAGCGCGCAACGCGGTTTTTTATGGCGACAAAGCCATTGATCGCTCACCCTGCGGAACGGGTACTTCAGCACGAATGGCCCAATGGCATGCTAAAGGAAAGTTAAAGCAAGGCGAGGCCTTCATCCATGAAAGCATTATCGGTTCAACGTTCACCGGCCGGATTGAAGAGGTAACCGAGTTACACGGAATGCCTGCTATTGTACCCAGCGTAGAGGGCTGGGCGAAAGTGTATGGGTTCAACACCATAACCATCGATCCGGAAGATGATCCGTATGCCTATGGGTTTCAGGTAATTTGATTTCGTATTATGAAAGTTGGAATTATTGGAGGTGGCATCATCGGCCTAAGCTCGGCTTATTATTTAATGAAGGCCGGCCACCAGGTTACGGTAATCGATCAAAGCGATCTGAAAGATGGTTGTTCCTTCGGCAATGCCGGCATGATTGTGCCTAGCCACATTATTCCATTGGCCTCTCCCGGCATGATTTCAAAAGGCATCCGCTGGATGTTCAATTCTGCCAGTCCGTTTTATGTTAAGCCCCGCCTGAACGGAGACCTGATTAAATGGGGTTGGCA
Source organism: uncultured Roseivirgaceae bacterium (assembly GCA_964397115.1). Lineage (GTDB taxonomy): Bacteria > Bacteroidota > Bacteroidia > Cytophagales > Cyclobacteriaceae > UBA2336. Next base: position 647 of record CAYNIH010000197.1, read on the forward strand.
ATTTTACCGGCATGCCAATCAAAAACATGTTGATGATGCCGCCCCGGCCCTGAAAGAAATCAGCCTGCTGAGCAAGTCCATGTATCAGCAACTGGCTAACGAGTTGCCATTTGATTTCGGGTATGCCGAACGCGGGCTGCTGATGTTGTATCAGACAAAAGAAACCGAACATGAAGAAATAGCGGGCGCTGCCTATGCCAACAAGCTGGGTATAGAAGCACAGGTGCTCACCCCTGAGCAGGTTCAGCAACTTGAGCCGAACATCCGGGTGCGTGTTCGCGGAGGCGTGTACTTTCCGGGCGATGCCCACATCACACCCCAGGCGTTAATGAGTCAGCTGATTCCTTTCCTGCACAACCAGGGCGTTAAAATTCAAACTTCCACTACTGTTCAGGATTATGTGGTGGAGTCAGGCAGGGTTAAAGCAGTTAAAACCAACCGGGGCGATTTTGAATTTGATGAGGTGGTGATGGCCACAGGCTCATGGTCGGGTATAGAGGCATCAAAGCTTGGCCTTACTATACCGATGCAGGCCGGTAAAGGGTACAGTTTTACGGTACAAAATGTGATGAAGAATGCCCGTATTCCCTCAATCTTTTTAGAAGAACGGGTGGCCGTTACTCCAATGGGAAATGCGTTGCGGTTTGGCGGCACGATGGAGATCACCGGCATTGATCATTCCGTTAATATGAATCGCGTGCGAGGAATTGTTCAGGCTATTCCGCGGTATTATCCTGAAATAACGGTTGCTATGCCTGAGAAAGAGGAAGTGTGGCACGGCCTGCGCCCCTGTTCTCCGGATGGCTTACCCTACATCGGCAGGGCAAAGAAAATTCCTAATCTTATACTTGCCACAGGCCATTCCATGATGGGCCTTAGCCTTGGGCCGGGAACCGGAAAACTCGTGGAAGAAATTGTAAGTAATAGGAAACTTTCTGTACCTGTGGAGCAGTTTAATCCGGAGCGGTTTTAGCGTTTATATTTCCTTCTTCACCACCAGCAAAAAATAGTCTTTGTCCATTTCCAGGTAGCCCTGCTCATAGCAGTATTTATACACGGCCCCTTCTTTGGTAGTGTACGTACCGGTAAAATAAGTAAAGTCAAACCCTTTTTCATTCAGTTTGTTCCGGCTAATGCGGGTTTTGCCGGTAGTATTCAGTTCCATTAAAATGCGCCTGTTTTTGCGCAGGATGTTGTTCACATTGCGGATGTAGCTCGTCTCATCGCTGTTGAGTTTATTGTTGTAACTGATGCGGCACTGGTCGGAACAGAATTTTTTGTCGGCCCGGCCTTTTAGTTTTTCGCCACACTCCAGGCAGGTCTTTTCCGCTGATTTTGCCATGATTTATGCGTTTTTTGGTGTTTTTATATCCGTTTACAAACGTTTACAAACGAATATAACCGAAAGTAAACGATTAACATACAATTCGGTTTTTTTTCGGCCCACACCTTTGCATCGTCAATCGGCAATAAACCGGTTGGCATGGTTCCGCAAGGAGGCGGACAGTTCTCAAAATCGTATGTTAAACCAATAAACAATACAGTTATGAAAAGTTTAAGAAACAGCGTGCAGTTGATCGGTCGGTTAGGCAAAGACCCGGAGGTGAAAACCTTTGGCGAAAAAAAGAAAGCCTCATTTTCCATTGCCACTTCCGAAACCTACAAAAACGCAAATGGCGAAAAAGTACAAGACACGCAATGGCACAACGTGGTCATCTGGGGTAAACTCGCGGGCATAGCCGAGAAGTACCTGAAGAAGGGCAACGAAGTGGCCGTTGAAGGCAAACTGGTGCACCGTATGTATGAGACCAGCTCGGGTGAGAAAAAATTCATCACCGAAATCAACGTGAACGACCTGGTGATGCTGGGTGGCAAGCAACAGTAATCGGTCAGGTTTCAGTTAACAGGCAACGCCCGGTTCAGCGAATGAGCCGGGCTTTTTATTTTATTGAATGAAGTTTCTAATCCATAATCGAAATATTCTCAGGTATCCCTTGTTCTCTTTTTCATACAGGGCACGGTCAACAGGGAATTTGTTGCATCTTCTTTTAAAGCAATGCATAAATCGAATGGTGGAAATCGTAATTTGCGCCTATGAGTTTCGTCTATCCTGCATTTCTTTGGGCACTCACCGCTCTTTCTATCCCCGTTATTGTTCACCTTTTTAATTTCAGGAAGACGAAAAAAGTTTATTTCTCCAGTACCCGGTTTCTTCGCCAGGTGCAGCAGGCTACTTCGGCAAAACGAAAACTCAAGCACTACCTTGTTCTGGCCGCGCGACTGCTGTTTTTGTTTTTCCTGGTGCTGGCCTTCGCACAACCCTACCTTCCTGCAGCCGAACAGGTAACCGCCACTCGCGATGTGGCGCTGTACCTCGACAATTCGCTGAGCATGTCGGTGCCTGTGCAGGAAAAAGTTCGTGCGCTTGATGCAGCCATAAACTATGCCCGTCAGTTAATTGAAGTGTTTCCACCCGATACCAGGTACCAGTTGCTCACCAACGATTTTGCCCCGTTTTCTAATTCATACAAAACCAGGGCCGAGGTTCTTGACCTGCTTGCCCAGGTGCGGCTTTCACCGGTAAGCCGCACTGCGGCAGAAATTGCTGAGTGGCTTCAGCAAAATGTATCCAAAACGGCTACCAACGTTTTCTGGATATCCGATTTCCAGCAATCAACCTTTGGTGACCCGGGCACGCTCTTGGTTGCCGACACTACCCAACGCCTGCACCTGGTGCCGGTAACTTTATTGCCCCAGGCCAATATATTTTCCGATACGGCCTGGCTTGAAAACCCCTTTGTAGTTGGAGGTGAAAAAAATACCCTGCACGTGCGGTTGCGTAACGATGGAAAAAAGCCGGTTGACCAATTGCTCATTAAACTTACCACCAATAACGTTCAGGCCGCCACGTCAATGGTTTCTATCCCTGCCGGTGGTACCACACAAACGTCATTTGATTTGGCAACGGGGTTGAGCCGTTTTAGCCGTGCCGTAATCGGTTTTAACGATTACCCGGTAACCTTTGATAATGAGCTGTACCTGTCGCTAAACTTTTCTGATAAAATTCGTGTGGTTGAAGTGAAGGCAGCAACAGAACGTACCGTGGTAGAAAAAGTGTACGGCAACAAAGCGGTGTTTGAGTTTAAAAGCCATTTGTTCACTAATGTTCCGTACAGTGAATTGCAGGAGGCCGACCTGGTTGTGCTGAACGGTGTTGACCGGATTGATTTTGCGTTGTTGCAGGCGCTTCAAAACCATCGTTCATTGGGGAAAACCTTGCTGGTGATTCCGGGTGGAAATCCGGAAATAAAAAATTACCAGCAACTAACCGGGCTTACCGGGTTGAAAAAAGCCGAAGACCGGGAAAAGACAGAATTGAAAACACCCGATTTTAAAAACCCGTTTTTTGAAAATATTGTTGAAGAGCGTTCAGACAGGCTGGCTATGCCCCAGGCGCTACGCGTACTCGATATGGGAAGCGATCGGTCGGCCCTGCTTAAACTTAAGAGCGAACAGGCTTTTTTATCGAGGCTGGGAAACGGATCAAGTTACCTGTTGGCCTCACCGTTAACAGGTGAATACACAGATTTTGCCGGGAACTTCCTGTTCTTGCCGGTAATGTACCGAATTGCTGCATCGGGCAAGAAACTCGAACACAAACCCTACTACCTGCTAACCGAAAACTTCCTGACCATCCGTGCCGACAGCCTGGTTGGTGAACAACCCGTTCGGCTCATCGGCCGGCAGGAGATTATCCCCTCACAACGCAGGACGGGCAGCCGCCTGGTGCTTGAGTTCCCGCGTTTTTCAATGGATGCCGGTTTTTACTTTGCCGTACAACGAAGCGATACGCTGGCCTTGCTGGCCTTCAACCAAAGCAAGCAGGAGTCGTTGCTTACGCAGTATACGGCCCAAGAGGTGAAAGAAAAACTTGGCAACCACCGGCATATTACCCTATTTGAATCAAATTCGTCCGAGACTTTCAGCAACGAAATAAAAGCAAGATATTTGGGGACGCCATTATGGAAATATGCGCTGGTGCTGGCCCTGTTGTTCCTGCTGGCCGAAGTTTTACTGATTCGCTTTCTAAAATAAGGTTGAATGAAAGTTCTTATCCAGTCCGCCAAAATCCTCGATGCCAACTCACCTTTTCATAAAAAAACCAAAAATGTAGTTGTTCAAAACGGCCGCATTACCGACATCGGAGATAAAAATGTTCAGGCCGACAAAGTGATAAATGCCGAGGGCATGCTGCTGAGCACCGGGTGGTTTGATCTGGGTACCTGGGTAGGCGATCCCGGCTTTGAGTATAAAGAAGACCTGGAGTCGGTGGTGGCTGCTGCGGCTGCCGGTGGCTTTACCGGACTGGCCGTGCTGCCCAATACGCAACCAACCATTCAAACCAAAAACGATATTACCTACCTCACCCGCGGCAATACCAGCCGGCTGGTGGAGGTGCATGCCCTCGCTGCCGTTACCCGCAAC
>CAYNIH010000198.1:0-5130 GCA_964397115.1 uncultured Roseivirgaceae bacterium
AAGATTGCTCTCGAGCGAAAATACCCGAATCACTCTACATACTATGCCATCATTCCTCACTCATATGCTGATGTCATTCCGGAAGACTTTCCTGAAGTAGAATCGGTGGTGCGTATGGGAGGGCCGTTTAATGATGTGGTAGTCACCTACGAAAATCGGAGTGAAAAAATTCAGTTTGAGGAAGATTTCATTATGGCGGCTGATTCTAATTTCTTCTCTGTATTTGACATCAAGCTGCTGAAGGGAGGGGTTAATTCAATTTTTTCTACAGTAAACGATATCGTTCTTACCGAATCCACCGCCAGGCGCTATTTCGGAACAGAAGATCCTATTGGGAAAACCTTACAATTTTTTAATGCCGATTTCAAAGTATCGGGAATCTGTGAAGATGTACCGCATAATTCGCACATGAAGTTTGACTTTCTTATCAAATGGAATGAGCAATTCTTTGGAGACAGACGTGCCAATTTTATTACATTTTCAGCGCATGTATACCTGTTGTTAAAGCCTGGTTCAGTTCCGAATGAATTGGAGGCAAAATTTCCAAAAATGGTCGATACGTATGCCTCGGCCCAAATTGAATCGGACTTGGGCAAGTCGTGGGAAGATTACAAAAAAGAAGGCAATGGCTACCGTTATTTTTTGCAGCCGCTTAAATCAATTCACCTGGATCCAACCAACATTGAAGCCAAGATGCAGCCTGGAGGAAATATCAACTATGTTTATTTTCTCATTGGTATTGCTGTTCTGATTGTCATTATAGCCAGTATTAATTTCATGAACCTCGCTACAGCCCGCTCAGCAGAAAGGGCGCGTGAAGTGGGCGTTCGCAAAACCATGGGCTCTTTGAAGAATCAACTTATTGCCCAGTTTCTGATTGAGTCCATTCTTATCTGTTTTATTGCAACTTTGCTTGCCTTGCTTTGGGTTCAACTGGCATTACCCGGATTCAATTCACTTGCACAGAAAAGCCTGGTGTTTCAATTTACACCCGGTATTTTTATTGGCCTGGCTCTATTCACTCTTGGGGTGGGGTTCCTGGCCGGAAGTTACCCTGCCTTCGTACTCTCAGGGTTTAATCCGGTAACGGTAATGAAAGGCAATTTTACCGGAAGTACGGGTGGATCGTGGCTGCGCAGCGGACTTGTGGTGTTTCAATTTTTGATATCCATCTCGTTGATTGCAGGCACGCTAATCATTTCAAAGCAGTTGCGATTTATGCAAAGCGAGTCGCTTGGTTTTGATAAGGAGCAGGTGCTCTTAATTGAGCGGGCCTTTGCGCTCCAAGCGAAAACTCAGGCGTTCATGGATGAAGTCCGAAAACTTCCGGAGGTTGAAAAGGCAGGCGGCTCATTTGCCATGCTTGGGCGTCAGGGTGATTTTTTTGGGGCTCAATTTTTGGGAAAAGGGTCTTCAGAAGTTCTGACAACGAAAAGCATGGTGATTGACGAAGAACTGGCGGAAACAATTGGATTTGAATTCGTTGACGGCAGGGGGTATTCAAAAGAAACGAATGATTCCTTGTCCATTATACTCAACGAAACCGCTGTAAAAACACTCGGACTTGTTGACCCTGTAGGGCAAACACTCAATCAAATTCAACGAGGGCCAAATGGTACACAAACCGTTACATTCACCATTATCGGTGTAATTAAAGACTTCAATTTTCAATCGCTTCGCGACCCCATTACCCCCCTCGCTATACAAAGCACTGAAACATTCGGTCCGGCTATCGGGTACGCCTACGTTCGGATTAAAGGAAATGCCATTCAAAGCAGCATTACAAAAATTGAAAAGTTGTGGAAAGAAATGGTGCCTGACCAGCCAATGAAATATTCATTTCTTGATGAAAACCTGAATGCCAACTACGCATCCGAGCAACGCGCTGGGCTGGTGTTTGCGACTTTTTCAGCGCTGGCTATCTGCATTGCATGTGTGGGGCTATTCGGTTTGGCGGCCTACACAACCAGCTTGCGAACGAAAGAAATTGGTGTAAGGAAAGTGCTGGGTGCATCCGTAGGCAGTGTTGTAATCCTCCTTTCCAAAGGCTTCACCAAACTCATTTTAATTGCGTTCTTGATTGCCGCACCTCTTTCCTGGTACCTGATGAACAACTGGCTGGATGGATTTGCCTATCACATTAACCTGGATGTTGGGACCTTTCTGCTGGCAGGACTCCTCGCAGTGGCTATTGCCTGGATTACGGTTAGCTACCAATCCATTAAAGCAGCCATTGCCAACCCGGTCAAGTCGCTGAGAAGCGAATAGTTTATTGCACGAACTTACTAAACGGATTTTTCAAAAAGTATGCGCGGTAAGAAGCATTATCGGCAGTTACTCTCCACAGAATTTCGCCTGCATCGCCCACAACGGTTATAATAGCATCCTTACGGGTGGTGCACACCAGGTGTTTTCCTGGTTCAATCATTTCGGCACTGCACATTCTGTAGGACGACAATGCCCGTGGAAGCTGAATTTGAATAGCCGTTTTTGCCGTTCGCGCTTCTTCATCCAGCATGAATGATACTATACGTGAATTCGGCCTGATGTTCAGATCCCCGTTGTCGAACATCATCAATTCTCCTCTGGAATTGAAGTGAATGCTGTGCTGCCGGATAAAATAACTTGACGGATGATCTGGCTTGATCGTTCCATTTTGACCAAACTTCCAAATAACCTTACCGTCTTTTGCATCAATTTTCCAAACCTGGTTAAAATCCCTGAATGAAATCAAATAATTACCCTGGCTATCCAGGGTTATGGAATTAGCATGGCCCCAATTCTCCCTTAAATTAATTTTTCCTTTGAATTGTGCGGGGTTCTCTGCATCAAGCAAGTTCCACTTCCAGCGCACTTCACCTTCCTTTGATAAAACCAGAATGCCATCGGCAGTCAGGTACTGATTGGCGGTGCCACCGAATTTACGTAAATCAAACCGGGCAGAGTCATGCGTAATGGTAACAATATCCCCTGCCCGATCATAAAATACTTCGTGATGCACTTTATAGGGAAGACCCAACTTTTCAAGGTCAAGGTCAAGTAAGCGGTTGCCGAGCAAATCGGTTTCTACTATGCGTGCTGAATCATAAATCGAGAGAATAGTATTATTTGGTGTCCAGGAAAATGCCCTGCGAACAGCCGTGTCGTACTGATGGTACCATACGATGTCACCTTCCTTGTCAATGAGCACATCGGCTCCTTGTTTAAAAAATCTGCGCAGCAAGATATAACCGGTGAACAGGGTTGTGTCTATTTTATCTTTGCGGATACCCAGTACATTAGCCGGTACGCTGTCTGTTTTGAAACGAAACTCCTTTGAACTGTTTTTATCGGAATAAATCCGGTAAGCATATTCTGTAGATGGCTTTACGTTAAACAATGTTATCTGATGGCGTGTGCCAAAATTTGATATTGATTTTTGCCTTTTAGATGGACGATTAACCGGCCAAAATTCAATGAACAGTTCCCGGCTATCTGTGGTGGCAAATTGAATTTGAGGCAACAGCACATTGTTTTTCTGAAAGACTACCTGAGGCCGGGTATGCCAGGTTTTCTCACAGGCAGTGAGAACTAAGGCAGATAAAACGATCCCTGTTAAACTTCTCATTGAAATATCCTGTTTTTTATCTCGTTCAAAAGATTTTCCTGTGCTTCGCGCCTTGCCACATCGGCCAGATTGGCTTTCAACAAGGCATCAGCAATCCCTTTTGCATTCTCTTCGTCATACCGGACAATTTCTTCTTCACTTATCGTAAATCCGCTTGCATCAGTAATCAGTGGGTAACCCAGGGCGGTGAGCATGTCATGGGCAATACCCTCAAAAATTCTGATTTGTTCCATAGAAAGCTCATGAAGGTACTTATGATGATTATTGCTTAAAATCGGCATGGTCACGTTCTTCCACATTTGTCCGGAGGCGGCTGTGTTGGCCGATTCACGCGAACGGAAGTAATCCATCATTGCTTCATTATAGTTTACCCCAAGCTTTTCGCATAACTCCTTCAGAATAACCCTCGGATGCGCGATGAGTTCCTCATACCTTACTTCAATAAACCGGTTGGCCGGCACAGCTGCTTTTAATTTTAGTGAAAGTTCCTGTTCCAGTTTCCATTTCCGTGCGAGATGATAGATATGTTTTGGTCCAACAATAGCTTTTAAAAATGAAAGGGCCACATCGCGTCCATCGCGATAGATATAAATGTAGTAGGGATGCACACCGGCCGATTCAATCTCATCGGTATAATAAACACTTTCCATGCTTTTGCAACACCAATACTGCGCCCCTTCCTGCACGGCCTTCAATTCATACACTCTTCTGAAGATTTCCACCAGGTTCCGCTCTTTGCAAGCCCTTAAAACCTCCTCGGTTGAAAATAAAATTCCCTCCCACGGAACAGGATTTCGGTTTACCCACTCACAAATATCGCTTACAAGCTGCCGGAAATTGTCGTCTACATTTAAATCGCCATAAAGAGAAAGCACCGGAAAGAAGGTTTTAAGAATATGAGGCGGATGAGGAGCCGAAATCTCAGGCAACTGATTGAGCATAACGCGGAGCAGATTTGACCCCGACCGCTGCGTACCAACAAACTGAATGGCTTTTAAGTGTTCTGACTGGTTCACAAAGAATAAACAAAATATCCTATAACCCCTGAAATTACCACAACGATAGCAGGATTAATCCTAAAACGGAAGAATAACAGAAAGGAGATCAGCAGGGTAACGATAAAAACAATTGAATTAACCGATCGCCAGTAATCGGTAAAAATGGATATTGCAGCGGCCGCAATAAGGCCTACTACAGCAGGCTTAATTCCGGCCAGTGCGGCCTGAACGTACCGATTGGCCCTTACCTGAATAAAAAATTTTGATACAACGATCATTACCACAGAGGAAGGAAAAAAAATAGCAACCGTAGCTGTGATGGCCCCCGCCACACCACTGAGTTTATACCCAAAAAAAGCCGAACTGATCAAAATCGGACCTGGCGTAATTTGCCCTGCTGCAATGCCCGCCATAAACTCATCAAGGGTAAACCATTGCGTTTGTTCCACCAATAGACTATTAAGCATGGGAATCATTACATAGCCTCCCCCCAACAGCGTAAGGCTTACCGTGGCAAATTCAGTA
>CAYNIH010000199.1:0-5121 GCA_964397115.1 uncultured Roseivirgaceae bacterium
TATTTTGGGTTCAGTAACATTTGTCCAGGTTTGAATTTGGTCGAACATACCTGAATGACCAACACCAGCAACTTTAACTACCTCTTTATTTTTATAAAACGAAGCTATTTTCTCGGCCCAACTATCCGTATAAGCCTTATCATTACTACTGTAGAAGAAGAGCACCTTTTGATGATACTGGGATATGCCTTCAGAAAAATCAGTTTTATACTTTTCACCAATTTCAAAGGTTGCCGCACTAATGACTGCACCCTCACGAATGGCTTTATAATAAATGGCATTGGCGCCCAGGTCTGGTGGAACGTCTCCAAGTATCGGATTGCTTGAGGTTATCATGGTTATTTTATAATCAAGAATGTTGTGTTGATTTTCTCGCCCGGTCAAAAACTGGTCAATATAAGTCGCATCATTTAAAACTTCACTCCACAGGTTGAATGACTGGGAGTTTCCGACAAACTCCAATATGTCATTCCATTTTAATCCTGCGGGTTCAGCTAAAATAAGGCCATCTATTTCGTCCGGATATTTACCTATGTAACCGGTTGCCAGCATTGAACCCCATGATTGGGTCAATAAAACTACTTTCTGCGAAGGGTGGGTTTTGTAATGACTTATTATTCCCTTCAGATCGTCATAAAAGGCCTTATCTAGCGCATCAGCTCCATGGCTTAAATACCATTCTTTTGAAAACCGCTGTGACAATCCTGAACCTCTTTGGTCGTAAAAAATTACCCGATAGCCTTTATCTGCCAGGCTTTTACAATTGAGCAGGTATTTAAAATTTTCACCGGGCCCGCCATGAATGCATATAATTAATGTGCTATCCGCAGGTCCAAATGATTGTGCGTGTAATTTGGCACCGTTAATCGTTACAGCAGGAAGTGTTTGATCTTCCATCACTGTTTTGGGTACTAAATTGCCTGGTTCATCTATCAACTTTTCTTCGGTACATGAAGAACTAATGATAGAAATTATGGCAAGCGCAAGTATGAATTTTGTATTAGACATAACTGTATTATTTAATTTATAAATAATCGGGTTGTTGATCCTATTTGGTTCTATTTCCTGGTTGTTTAATTCTGTAGTTGTAGCCCAACATCAAATAGTACGGAACCAATGGTGTGCTCTTAAAGTCTTGTGTAGTTACTATTCCAATGCCGAGTGTGACATCTGACATCTTAAAGGAATAACCGGTTTGAATTCCATAGTAAAAATTTCCCCCCGTTGAGGGTTCATACCACCCGTCCTTTACATCCGGGAAGACTGTTTCTTTGAAAAGTTCAGAGTGTTTAAAATGCATTACAATGGCCTTATCAAAACCTAATTCCCCTGCCACAAACCACTTTGGTCTGTAGTAACCCAACGTGCCTTTCATTTCGCTTCCAAAGTTCAGTAGTCTGGCCATGGAGTTTTCGTACCTTCGGAAAATTCCATTAATGGTTACACTTCCTTTTACACGGGGTGTACTCCATAGCATCGCCTGCGCACCGATTTTGGTTTTAAAGTCATCCAACAGATTTTCTCCTGAAGGAATGGAAAAATTGGAATTGAGGATCAACGGGATTTTTGTATTCATCTGATAGCAATAGCCAAGGCTATATGAAATACTGTAATCCCATCCAATACCTGCGGTAATGATATGTTTGGAGTTTTTCAAAGCACTCCAGTTTACAGTTTGTGTATTGCCTTCTTGATACATGCAAAACAGCGTAATAGTGAATGTTAATGTTTTTATTGCTTTCATTTTCTTAAGTTTAAATTCTTTGGGACAGCTAGTGTTCTCCGGCTTTTATTGCTGCACCGGCAATCGCACTGTATGCCATATCATGAACGACTACTTGTTCGTTGGCTTGATTTACCGACACTCTTATCCAACCGTAATTGTAACCTGATGAACCTGACTTGAACCGTATGCCGATATATTTACGTTGAGCTTCTTTCCAGTACCCCCACCAGGAAACTCCGTCATGGGTAGTTGTTTTGATTACCAATACCTCGGCATCTTGCTCAAATGTGCTTGCCGCACCAATCAAGTCATTGGCTTCTAATACCGCTACATCATCACTCACACCCACTGCTTCATTACTGAACCTGGAGATGATGGCAAAGCGAAGATGATCACCTATGGCATCGGCAATGAGTGTGGCGGTGAATACGAATTCGCTTTCTCCGTCTTGATTAATGTCTAATGGGTAAGGAAGGTTATAACCTGCTTTGGCGTCTTCAAGATTGATGTACACATAATCCGGTTCGATAACTTCATCATCGCAACCTGCCGTCAGCAGCATAACAAAAGCCAACAGGTAATTAAAATAAGTTTTCATGTTCGATATATTTTAATCAAAGGTCAGGTGGAGCAATAGGAATTGGCACCAGGTTGGAGACCGGTGGCAATGATTTCAAATAAGAAAATATTGCTTTCAGGTCTTCATCGGTAAAGCGACTGTAACCCTTCCACGGCATGGGTGGAAGTAAATCGCGGCTGCCTTCAAGGCCTTTGTATTTACCGTGCCGGATGGCAGTTTTAAATTGTTCAAACGACCAGTTGCCAATGCCGGTGTCATCGGGTGTTAGGTTTGCCGCGAAGGAAACACCCCACGGCCCGGCAACGGCTGTACTATGCTCATTCCACAAAGCCCAACGGCTGGCAAGCGCTTCCTTAAATATGGGCGGCAACTTTTCATCTTGTGGATGCCCCGAAAGTAAGCGTTTGGGGTCGGGCACGCGGCCTTCGGCTGTAATCGCTTTCGGTGAATGACATTCGTTGCAAGCTGCTACGGTTACTAAATACTCTCCTCTTTTTATTAATTCCGCTTCCTTCCTGGCCGAAGGTTCTGTTTTATTTTCGGCCGTGCTGTTGGTTGTGCAGTTTTGTAGTACGCCAAGCACGAAAGCACACAGGGTAATTGCAATAAATTGTTTTTTCATATTTGTTATAATTGACGATAGTGTTTCAGATTTAGCATTTACAGAAAGGATAACAGAGTTGCCTGCGGATGGATTGAAAGGGAAATGTATGCTTACTTTCATCCGTCAATCCCACCTTGTTTTTCATTCTATCAGAAGGAAAATAATATGTACCGAATAGTATATCCCATATCACCAAAGCCCCGCCACTGTAATTAGTATTGCCTTCTTCCAATCGGTTTGAATGATGCCACCGGTGCACCTCATTCATGTTAAAAACATAGTTGAACATGCCCAGCCTGAAATCAATATTGGCGTGATTGAGCAGGGCCACGTAATTGTTGATGAACCCGGTTAATACAACAGCATCTTTCGAAAACCCTAACAACAACAGCGGTGTAAGCCCAAGAAATACATTAAGCATGGCATTGACGGGATGAAACCGCAGGCCGTTGAGCCAATACACTCTTTCGGGCGAATGATGGATGGCATGGACTTTCCAAAGGAAAAAACTTTTGGTGTGCGACAGGCGGTGATACCAGTAGGGCAACAAGCCTGAAATGACAAGCCCTGCTACTACCTGCAAGTAAACAGGTTGCGCAGCAGAAAAAGCTAATGGTTGAAATAAGTATGTACCGATAGCAACCATTGTATAGGTTGCTATTGTTTTAGCAACAGGGCTGAGGATAATCGTGCTCAGTGCATAAAATAGATCCTGCTTTGTATCAGACTGGTGGGTGTTCCATGCAGCTTCATAAGGATATACGCGCTCCAATATTCCAGCCAGTAGCAGTGTGGCGGTGATAATGAGGTAAAACGCCATTGGATGCAACCCGCTGATAGCAAACCCGGCCACCGAAGTGCCGATGAGGATAAAGAACCCAAATTTTTTAACAAACCACTTCATCTTGAACTTGTTTGGCGAATTGAACGCCAAACAAGCCTGTGAGGGCATGACAAAAATTGCTAAAAACTATGCTTTGTATTGTGAAGGATACACGCCCATCTGCCGGTAGAACGTCCGGCTGAAAGAACTGCTGTCAGCAAAGCCAACAGTACGGGCGATGTGCTGCACTTCCTGTTGTGTGGTTTTCAAAAAGTCAACGGCCTTGTTGATGCGAACGGATGTAATAAACTGATGGGGTGTTGTGCCCATCACTATTTTAAACAATCGAAGGAAATGAAATTTGGACAATGCACTCGCCCGTGCCAGTTCATCCAGCGACAATGACTGGTTGTAAAATTCATAGATGTAATCCACGCTCATTAAAATCCGTTTTACTAATTCATCACGTGTAGCTTTCTTTACAGAGGGCAGCCTTTCAACTGAATGTCTGAGTTTAAGTTCATCGTTAAACAATTCCAGGAACAATTGCGCCAACAACTCTTCTTCCCTCAACTCATCTTGATTAGAAAATAGAACGTGGATAAGTTCATTGACTTTTTGTGTTTTTGCAATTAACCGATTGTGAAAAGCAAAGGACTGCAACGGTTGCTGAAATTTATCTTCCAGCAATTTTTCGACAGGCAAGGTTTGACTTTGAACAAGCTGTTCGACAAAGTATTCGCCAAAATGAATATTGGCTGTTTCGGTTCGAGTTTTTCCGTTGATTGTCAGAGAATATTCTTGTCCAGGGTTCGTGATAAAAAAATAATCAGTGCCCACACGTACCTGTCTGTTGTTCACCTGCACTGTGCTGGAGCCTTCCAGGTTCACGAACAAGCTGAAAGGGCCCTTAATATGGTCACGATGAATTTCATGTTCGCACGATGTACAGGTGGTGGCGTAGCGGTACTTCCAGGTTTTTACATTTAACAATACGGATGGCCAGCCGGGGTTTTTCAGAATTCGTCCGTTTAAACCAATCCTGTTCTGGAAGCGAAGGTTAATTTGGCGCTTGAGCCAGGGTAGATCAGGGAATTCGTTTAGCAACATAATTCAATTTTACGCAGGAAGGCAGTTCTGAGTTACCGGAATTTTTGAATCAGCCAACGTAGCAGCAATACCCATTGCGATTTATTCTTCTTAAATAGTAACTATTTCCATTTCTTCTTCCTGGCAAACTGCTCATCAATCATTGCGGCTTCGAACAGTAAGGTTTTCACCTGCGCCTCATCAATATCTTCCAGCTTTTTAAAATACATGGCATGGACCTGCTTTCCCCGCAGAGTCTCCCGTTTCGGGGACTCTGCGCTTCGAGGCCGAAATCTCCT
>CAYNIH010000200.1:0-5099 GCA_964397115.1 uncultured Roseivirgaceae bacterium
GTCGTTGCCTTATTTTTATTCTAAAGCCCACGGATTTCCGTGGGCTTTTTTATTTAAATGATAAATGTGTTGGAAGGAAGAGAAGTACTCTAGCCGGCAGACACAATGAGTAATGCTTTCTCATGGAGGTATTCTTCTGCCAGTTGCATCAGTGAATCGGACGAAGTATGTTGAATTTTTTCAATCAAGATTTGATAGTACCTCTTATCAAGGTTGTTCAGATAAATATTTTTTAACTTTTCAGTATGCGCGAAGGGCGTGTTTATTTCAGTAAATAGGGTTCCAAGGAAATGATTTTTTGCCAATGTTAATTCATACTCAGTTATTACTGAGGTTCTGAAATTTTTCATCACCCTAACAATTTCATCGACAGCATCATCACGATGTTCATTGTTTACATCTGTACTGATAACAAAATATGTTTTATGCATGAGCGGATGGATTACTGAGTGAATTCCATAGGTTAGCCCCATCTCTTCACGAAGGCGTTGCATCAGGCGGGAGCCAAAATAACCACCTAAGACGTGACTGGCTAAAAGAAGACCAGGATAATCGGGGTGATTTCGGGGAATAATCATTTTGCCCAAGCGAAGCGAAGCCTGTACGCTACCCGGTTTTTCAAGCTTGATTAACTTGTCGTTAACAACGGGATCCGGTATGGTGCACTCCGGAACAAATGCATAGGAAAGTAAATTGAGGGATTCAGTTACCTGGTTAACTAAAGTTTCTGGTATTTTTCCGGTTATAAAACCTGTAAAAGATTTATAATAAAAAGAATGATGGCGCTTAAGGTCTTGTGATGTTATTTTCTTTACGAACCCTTCATTTACTTCACTTCCGTAGGGATGATTTTTTCCGAATAAATTTTCCCTAAAGGCAGTTCCTGCCAGGTAACTTGTTTTCTCGCGATTGATTTTCAGGTTTTGAAGAAAAATATTTTTAAACTGAATTATTTCTTCTTCCGGAAAAGCAGGGCGGGAGCAAATTTCAACCAAAAGACTGAGAGCATCTTTAATTCTCTTGGTTAATCCAAACAACGATATCAGAACAAAATCGTACCCGGGGGTAATTTCAAGATGAATACCAAGCGATTCAAAGGCCTGAGCTATCTCTTTACTGTTTTTTGTTTCTGTTCCTTTGGGTAATAAATGAACAGTGAAGTAAGAAATACCCGGGAAATCTTCGAACCAACGGCCTGCCGGAAAAACCAATTCAATTTTTACAACTTGCTGGTCTCCGCCATGGATGAAAAAAAGCGTTGCACCATTAGTAAGGTTTACCTGCCTGGGCTCTAATAGCGTGAGTGTATTATTTTGTGAATAAGGAGGCGGAGTTTTGCGGTCAAGCATCAGGATTAATCAGTAACGGACTCTTCCTTTTCTTTTGATTTGACCTGGAAGAGGATAGAAAAACGAATGGTTTCTGCCAATGGGTTTTCGCGGCCATTCGTAGGCACCAGGTAGGCCACATCAATACCGAATGCTTTTTGATTTCTGAAGCCTAATCCAATGGTAAGGTATTTGCGATTGCCTTTGTCTTTTGATTCGTTAAAGTATCCGATGCGGCCGGCAAACGTTTGGTTGTACCAATACTCAACGCCTATATTGAGTATTATTTCCTTTATTTCTTCTGAAAATCCATCGGGTGCATCGGAGAAGGAACTGAACATTCCGCCTAAAACGGATTGGTTCTCATTTAATGTAGGAACGAGTAGTTTATTCAAATCAAGGGCGAAACTGAGTGAATTAAACGGATCTAATTCGGTGGTGTACACCCCTCCGATTTTTAAATTGGTAGGAATAAAATTTTTGTTTGCATCATCGGTATAAGAAACTTTCGGTCCGATGTTTGAAATGAGTGCACCAAGCGATAGCGTTGAATTTTTTGCCCCTTTCATTAGTTTATTGTAAAAAATGCCGAGGTCAACTGCGGCTGAATTAATCGGGCGTGTATCGGTGCCGCTTGGAAAGGCCCCGGTTAAGTTAGAGTAGATATACCTGCCAGTAAGCCCAACGCTTAACTCTTCGGTGAGCATACGTGAGTAGGTTAGATCCAACGCCAGCTCACGCGGATTGAAGTCGCCAAGGGGCTCGTTACCATTGCCCCTGAAACTGATGTTGCCCATGTCAAAATATTTCATGGAAAGGGCAACGGCCTGTTCCCGTGTAATTTTATAAAACCCCGTAAGGTAGGAAATCCACATATCGTTAATAATTTTTCCCAGCCACGGGGTATACGAAACAGATCCACCATAGGCGTTGTCAATAAAAACAAGTTTAGCCGGGTTCCAGTAAGCAGCGTTTGCATCAGGTGAAGTCGCAACACCCACATCGCCAAGGGCTGCGTTGCGGGCGTCCGGGCTGATGGTAAGAAAAGGCAATGCGGTGGTGATGACCCGAAAGGTAGTATCGGCTCCGGTAACCACTCCAGGTTGCTGAGCAAGGGTAACGGAGTTAAAAAGTATAGTACAACTAAGGGTGAGGATGAAAAGTACCTTCATTTTTTAGGCATCAAGGATTCAAAGATAGTTAATTCGCAATAATAAGCTTTGTAACCTGCTCATTTTTAGAGCCATTGGTTAAGGAACGAACAGTCAGCCGGGCGTAGTATAAGCCTGCGGCCAGATCTTTAAGCGGCTCTTCGGTTCGGTTTAGTTCAGCCAGGATAACCTGATAGGTGCTTTCGGAGACAGTAAAATCGAAACTCTTAATTTCCTTGCCGATGCTATTGTAAAGATTCAGTGTGCCGGCAAGGTTGTCGCCACTGCGGTTGTGGGTAAAGTATAGTTTGGTAGTGCCGGTAAACGGGTTGGGATAGTTGCCAAACGATTCAATAACAAGTTCCTCTCCTTGGACAACGAAGGTAAGGGAAGCCTGAGCCGGATTGTTGTGAACATCCCATGCTTTTAGTGAAAGGGTATGGTTTCCCGGCTGGATGTCAGGAAGGGTAAATTCAATTGAACCCTTTTTGAAATCATTTTTATCGGCCACATAATAGTCGTTCAGCACGAAGAGTTGGTTTTCATCTAAAACCGCCACAATGCTATTGCCGATGCCGTAGGCCGAAATGTTTATTCCGCTTTCGTCTGTCAACCGGGCAATCAGTTTGGCAGGTAGGGGAGCCAAGGCCCCGTTAACAAAAGTTGTATCACCAATGAACAACGCTATAACAGGCGGGGTATTGTCGGTTGCTGCAAAAGGTTCGCTTAACCCGATTCTAAAAGTTTTTGAAAAACCTGAGGCATCAAGTTGTCGTTCGCTGTTGTTTGCATATAAACTCAACTTGCCTTGGCCGATGGTATAGGCAATATTTTTTGGCATGATAAACTCAAAGCTGAACAATCCGTTCTGCACGAGGGCTTCACCGCGAAACAATGCGTTGTACCATTGTTGATAGGTAAAGGGAGAGTTTTCATTCCCGAATGTGACAAACGTTGTTTCCTTGTCGTACAGTGTGGCATGAAGCGTTCCGTTAAAGGTGGCGTCTGTGGTATGGGTATGATCGGTAATTTTTCCGGAAACAGTTACTGTTGACAATGCCTTTAGCGTATCGCTGCCGGTTTGTGTTTTTATTTCTTCAATTTCAATTTGTAGTTCGGGCATAGCCAGGTACAGGGAGGGATCACCGATAAGCGAAAAATTCCGGTTGGCTACTCCGCTCAGGCTGTTATTTTTTGTTCTGCGGAAAATCTCTCCCAAAGAAGTATAGGTATTATCGACTTTTTGAAAGAGCGCCTCATAGAATGCCTGGTTTAGCGCAAAATTGGTGCTTGAACTCACCGGCCTAGCAGTAGTAACCAGCGCGATGGCCCCACCGTTTTTTTGGAGCATGCACAGTTCGCCACCTGAAAGAAAAATCGGATCGTCCTGGCGGCCAAATTCGCAGGTGGCTGTCAGCAACATCGGCAGCCGGTTGTTTTTAAGACCAACAATTAGTACATCATCAAAAATTCTTTCCTGTGCCCATTGGCGTTCACCACCATGGCCGGTATAATTGATGATCAGTGCACCATCGTAAAAAGATTTTTCAATGGCCGTACGGGTATCGGGCGAAGACTGCCCGGAAGCCCCGGCAGGCTGGCTGTAGGAATCAAGATAAATTTTGCGCGGATTGAAAAATGCCTGATTATTTTCAATTTCTTCAGCAAGCTGGTCGGCCTGGCTTTGATGAATATTGAAGTCACCATCATCGGCAACAAATACAATATTTTTTTTCCACGGGCCCGCCAACTTCAGGTCAGTATCGTAAGCAATTATTTTATCGACTACGGTTTTGGCTTCTGTGATAGTTTTTACCGGCATCCGGCCTACGCCAATATCCATGCTGTGGTTAACAGCAGGCTCTTCCGGCCACTCGCCTTCGTGGTTTTCAAGGAAAGTAAAGTAATCATCTGAGGAATAGGTTTGCAAGGGGTGTAATGAATTGCGCGATTCATAGGTTGGGACGAAATTCCGGTCGGTACCCAGGATGTTTTTGTAATCGTAAGAACATTTTCCGAACAAGAGCAATGCCCGAAGAGTTCCGGGAGATTTATCATACAGATGTTTTGCAAAATCGCGGATAGCGGTTACATCCTGCCTTCCGCTGGAGAATTCGTTATAGATTTCATGGGTGGTTACCACCTGTGCCGACCAGCCGTTTACTGTAATGCGATGGTTAGCGAGGCGCTGTGCTTCAGTTTTAAAATCAGGATGGGTTACAATCAGCAGGTTTGGGGTGGGCATGCCCCGTAGGTTTTGGTTGGCCAGTTTCCCTGAAAGCTCCGGAGCCTTGGCGGCAGGCTGGAAGACCACATACTGTTGAAGCGTTGACGAAGGTGCGGAAAATGAAAGCGCGCCTGATTGAAAGGATGTTTGCTGAATAACGGGATTCAACGGGTCGGTAATGTTCCATACGTTAGCCGAAGGTGTTGCCTGGCTGATGACGTAGTTTGATACCGGTTGCTGTAAACTTTTGAGCGAGCGAAAAATGGTTTGTTGTCCGTACAATTTTAATTGTTGAGTAGTTTGCACCAGGAAGAAGTTGAGGTAGCCTATGGATCGGGCAGATGGACTTTTGATGTACTGATAGCGCAGTTCCTGTTTTGTTTTTCCCGGTGC
>CAYNIH010000201.1:0-5085 GCA_964397115.1 uncultured Roseivirgaceae bacterium
ATCATCATCTGCTCTATTGAAAATTTTGACCCGATGGGCATCCACACGGGCGATTCGATAACGGTGGCCCCCGCCATGACGCTGCCCGATACGGTATATCAGCACATGCGCGACCTGGCCATTAAAATGATGAACGGCATCGGCAAATTTGCCGGTGGCTGCAACGTGCAGTTTGCCGTAAACCCTGAAACCGATGCGATCGTAGGCGTGGAAATAAACCCGCGCGTTTCCCGCTCATCGGCCCTTGCTTCGAAGGCTACGGGTTACCCTATCGCAAAAGTAGCTGCCAAACTGGCCATTGGCTATAACCTGGACGAAATCAAAAATGCCATAACCAAAACCACCACTGCCTACTTTGAGCCAGCCCTGGATTACGTGATTGTAAAAATCCCACGCTGGAATTTCGATAAATTTCATGGTGCCGACCGTAAACTGGGCTTACAGATGAAATCGGTTGGCGAGGTGATGGGCATCGGTAGAAATTTTCAGGAAGCCCTTCAAAAAGCCGCCCAGTCGCTCGAAATCAGGCGCAACGGCCTGGGGGCCGATGGCAAAGAGTTGCGCAACCAGGACGAACTGCTCAACAGCCTGGCCAACCCCACCTGGAACCGCATCTTCCACATTCACGATGCCATCAAAATCGGCATTCCGCTAAAAACCATCCACAACATTACAAAGATTGACAAGTGGTTCTTAAAGCAGGTAGAAGAACTGGTGCTCATAGAAAATGAAATGGAGCAGTTCGATCTGACAACCATCCCAACTGATTTGCTTCGCAAGGCAAAAGAAAAAGGGTTTGCCGACAGGCAAATTGCCCACCTGCTGCACTGCCTGGAAAGCGAGGTGTACAAAAAACGAAACGAACTGGGCATTAAACGAGTGTATAAACTGGTGGATACCTGCGCTGCTGAATTTGAGGCACAAACACCCTATTACTACTCTACCTTTGATTCAGAGAATGAATCGGTTTCCTCCGACCGGAAAAAAATTGTTGTGCTGGGCTCAGGTCCTAACCGCATTGGGCAGGGCATTGAGTTTGATTATTCATGTGTGCATGGCGTGCTGGCCGCCCGCGAGTGTGGTTTCGAAACCATTATGGTGAACTGCAACCCCGAAACCGTATCAACGGATTTTGATATATCGGATAAACTGTATTTCGAACCGGTTTTCTGGGAACACCTGTACGACATCATTCAACATGAAAAACCGGAAGGCGTAATCGTGCAACTTGGCGGACAAACCGCCCTGAAGATTGCCGAGAAACTGCATAAGTACGGAATTAAGATTATCGGCACTTCGTTTGACTCGCTCGACCTGGCCGAAGACAGGGGAAGGTTTTCCACGCTGCTCAGGGATCTGGGCATCCCCTATCCCGAATTTGGAGTGGCGCGCGACCCGGATGAAGCGCTGGAAGTTTCCAAACAAATAGGTTTTCCGCTCCTGGTGCGCCCCTCCTACGTGTTGGGTGGTCAGAGCATGAAAATCGTCATCAACGAAAAGGAACTCGAATCGCACATTATCGACATCTGGAAACACCTGCCTGACAATAAGGTGCTGCTCGACCATTTTCTGGATGGCGCCATCGAAGCCGAAGCCGATGCTATTTGCGATGGCAAGGAGGTGTACATTATCGGCATCATGCAGCACATCGAACCAGCCGGTATCCATTCAGGCGATTCGTTTGCCGTACTGCCACCATACAACCTGGGCGACTTTGTGGTGAAACAAATGGAACTTTACACTACAAAAATTGCCCAAGCCCTTGAAGTAAAGGGGCTCATTAACATCCAGTTTGCCATTAAAAACGATAAGGTGTACGTCATTGAAGCCAACCCGCGCGCCTCACGCACCGTACCGTTTATATGCAAAGCCTATGATGAACCATACGTGAACTACGCCACGAAAATTATGCTTGGTGTCAATAAACTAAAAGACTTCACCTTCCGTCCTGTAAAAAAAGGATACGCCATTAAAGAGCCGGTGTTTTCATTCAATAAATTTCCGGATGTGAACAAGGAACTGGGCCCCGAAATGAAATCAACCGGTGAATCCATTTATTTTATTGATGACCTGATGGACGATTACTTTATGAAGGTGTACAGCGAACGGAATTTGTACCTTAGCCGTTAAAAGAAATACGATGTTCAGGCTGCTGCTTATTCTCATCCTTCTTTTTTACCTGCTGTATAAACTGGGCCTTTTTCGCGTATTCGTGCACCAGGTAAAGAATGGCTACAATGAACCCAGCCGAAGGCCGGGCCAGCTAAATATTGACCAGCACCCGCCAAAACAAAAGAAAAAGGCAGAATTCAAGGGAGGCGAATACATCGATTACGAGGAAGTAAAATAACTTTCCTTTTCCATCATCTTTCCATTTAACTTTACCTTGTGTTATACGGGTATTATGATTCGAAAACTTTGCATCATCCTGATTGCCTTAGGCAGCCAGCAGCCTGCCCTTAGCCAAATCTACCAGAAGCGACTGGCACTTGTTATTGGTAACTCGGCATACCAACACGGTGGCGCGTTAAAAAATCCGGTGAATGACGCCCGCGCCATTTCAGGCGCCTTGCAAAACGCAGGCTTTGAGGTACTTCGGCACGAAAACCTCACCCAAAACCAGATGAAAAAAGTCATCAACGACTTTGGTTTAAAGCTTCGCGACTATGAAGTGGGGCTGTTTTACTATGCCGGTCACGGCATCCAGCACAAAGGCATCAATTACATGATTCCTGTAGAAGCCGACTTACAGGCGGCTGAACAAATTGAGTTTGACTGTGTTGCTGCCGACCGCATCCTCGCCTTCATGGATGCTGCCTCTACAAAAGTCAACATCCTGATAATGGATGCCTGCAGAAACAACCCCTTTGAAAGAAGCTGGAACAGAAGTGCCGAAGGAAGTGGACTGGCCATGATGAATGCCCCCACCGGCACACTGATTGCCTACGCAACCGCACCCGGAAAAGTGGCCTCCGATGGAGAAAGTGCCAATGGCCTTTACACCAGTGTGCTGCTGAAATACCTTAAAGATCCAAGCCTGAATATTGAGCAGGTATTTAAAAGGGTGAGAACAGAAGTAACCGAAAAATCACAGGGTGCACAGGTACCCTGGGAGACAACCTCGTTGACCGGAGGCGATTTTTATTTTACCTCGAAAGCATCGCCTGCACCGAACACCGCAAAAACTGTTTCTTCCGATAAAACAAGTCTTGGGCTATCCGGTGAAAATCCGGAACTGGCCCTCACGTTTTATACATCAGGCATGGAAAAATATGACCAGCAAAAGTTTACCGAAGCGATTGCTGATTTTACAAACGCCATAAATGCTAACCGCAACGATTTCCTGGCCTACCTGTGGCGCGGACATTCCCGGTATAACCTGGGCTTCAAGGATGGCAAAAAAGATAACAGCATGCTTGAAGAGGCTATTGTCGATTATGCCATGGTCATCCAACTTGACCCGGCCAACTCGGATGCTTACTTCTATCGCGCCAATGCCAAAAAACTGCTAAACCGCTACAACGAGGCCATACCGGATTTTACCCTGGCTATAAAATACGATCCAAAAAAGTGGGATGCCTACTACTACCGTGGCTTGACCTACTATTTGCTTCAAAAGTATTGGGCAGCCATTGAGGACTTTACGAAAACCATCAGCCTTAATGCGGATAACCCTGAAACGTATTATTGGCGCGGAGCCAATTATTACGAAGTTCAGGAGTACCAGTTGTCGCTTGAAGATTTTGAGCGCACCCTAACCCTGAACCCCGATTACCTGGAGGCATACTCCTTCAAAGGGGATGCCCATTACAGTTTAAAGGATTATGATGCCGCCATCCGGATGTATGAAACCTATATCAGCAAAAAGATGGACACCGAAATACTCTTGTTTATTGGCCATTGCTACTACAACAAAAGCGATTTTAAAACAGCCCTGGCAAAATACAATGAGGTTTTAAAGATCAATCCATCGCATGCAGACGCTTATTATTGGCGCAGCCACCTTTACTTTTTTGGCCTCAACGACAAAGCCAATGCCGTTAAAGAACTTAACAAAGCCCTGGCAATCGATCCGAATAATGCCACTTATCTTCAGCTACAAAAGGAAATGAAATGAGCGACCTGCTAGTTAACGCCTCATGAAAATTGATTTTACCAAATACCAGGCTACTGGCAACGATTTCATCTTGGTTGATAACCGAGCAGGCAACTACCGCCTTTCACCCAAACAAATCAAGCGCCTTTGCGATCGCAGATTCGGTATCGGGGCTGACGGTCTTATATTGATTGAAACCCATCCGTCACTCGATTTTACCCTGGTTTACTTTAACAGTGATGCCTCGCAGAGCCTGTGCGGCAACGGTTCACGGGCAGCCGTACACTTCGCCTCGCTGCTCGGCCTGGTTAACGGCAAAACCCGGTTCCATGCCTTTGATGGCGAACACCTGGGCGAATTCGGGCCGCAGGAAACCATTCGGATTAAACTGAATGATGTATCGGAGCTATCAACACTCGGCACCGATGTATTCATCAACACCGGCTCACCCCACATAGTACGGTTTGTTGAGGATGTCGAATCATTTTCCGTGTATGAAGAGGGCAAAAAGATTCGTTACGGCAAGCTCGCCACCGCCATGGGTGGCACCAATGTTAATTTTGTTCAGGTGCTCCCTGCCAATACACTTTTCGTTCGCACCTACGAACGCGGAGTTGAAAACGAAACCCTCTCCTGTGGAACCGGGGTAACGGCCGCTGCCCTGGCAGCAACGCAATTCGGCTATCAGTCGCCCGTAAACGTTCGCACACCGGGCGGAAACCTTGTTGTAGAATATAACCACCAAAGCAGCAAACCCCGGTTTACCGATATTTACCTCAGCGGACCTGTCAAAAAAGTATTTGAGGGTGTTATTGAAGTGTAAACGCTGCCAAATCCTGAAACCAACCTGCCAAAATGATACATCGGACAATAATCCTTTCTTTGGATCCATTATTGCCCTGAGGCTTTACCAAAAACCATGTAACTTTGACCCTCTTTTGTCCATGTACGTTGGCTATGGACTGATGGACTAACTGAATACTGACTTT
>CAYNIH010000202.1:0-4292 GCA_964397115.1 uncultured Roseivirgaceae bacterium
ATCCGGCCACTTCACCACCAACGTGTTGGGCTCTTCTTGCCTCCATTCCAGTCCGCCTTTTTCTCCATAAACCCGGATGAAAAGATTATTTTCTTCGCCTGCCGCCACCTGGGTGGCAATCAACACTCCCGAAGCACCGTTGTCGAAGTTCAACAGCATGGAGGCATCGTCATCGAGTACGCGGCCTTTTACAATGGCCCGCAAATCGGCACACAAGGAGGTTATAAACGAACCGGTAATGTATTCGGCCAGGTTGGCGGCATGCGTTCCGATGTCGCCAATGGCTCCGCCCAATCCTGAAAATTTTGGATTTGAACGCCAGGCGGCCTGCTTTTGACCAGTCTTTTCAATGGGTTGAGCCAGCCACCCCTGAGTATATTCAACATACACTTTTCTGATCTTGCCAAAAATTCCGCTGCTTACCAGCCGCTTCGCTTCTTTTACCATGGGGTAGCCGGTATAGGTATGGGTAAGCGCAAGAATCAACCCCGACTTTTTTACTGCCCGCACCAACTGGCGGGCCTCAGCGGTAGTGAGGCATAATGGCTTGTCAACAATAACATGGAACCCGTTTTCAAGTGCCATTTTAGCCGGTGCCAGGTGAAGGTGATTTGGTGTTACAATGGATACCGCCTGCATGCGCTGGCTGTGTGGAAGTTTTTTTTCGTTGTGGATCATATCCACATAGGTAGGGTAAACTCTTTTCGGATCGAGGAACAATGCCTTTCCTGTTACTGCAGAGGTTTCTGGATTACCGCTAAAGGCTCCGCAAACCAATTCAATGTTTCCATCCAGTGCCAAAGCCTTCCGGTGAACGGCACCGATAAAGGCACCAAGGCCACCTCCTACCATTCCTATCCGGACTTTTTCATTCATGAGGCAAGATTGAAGTTGTTAATATATTTAAAAGAACAGAAACGCACATTGATTTTTTTTTGCAAACGATTGCAGGTTATTACTTGCAGAACCACAAATTTCCACTGATATTCAAGCAAACTTAAATCCCTATGTCATCCCCTTCTTCACTTGTTCCCCGGCTCAGCGCGATGATGTTTTTTCAATTTTTTATCTGGGGCGCATGGTACACTTCGGTGGCTGTTTATATGACCGAGTTAGGCATGACTAACCTTACCCATTGGCCTTACACGGTTAACCCGATTGCGGCCATCATCGCTCCCTTTTTTCTCGGGTTAATTGCCGACCGGTACTTTGCAACTGAAAAAGTGTTGGGTGCGCTGCACGTGCTTGGCGGCATCATCATGTTTATTGTACCGCAAACGAGTCAATCACCAACCTTGTTCATCCTCTTGTTGCTGGCCTACAACCTGTGTTACATGCCCACGCTGGGGCTGGCCAACTCACTTGCCTTTCACCATATTACCGACCAGGAAAAACAGTTTCCGGTAATCCGGGTATTCGGAACCATCGGATGGATCATAGCCGGCTTGTTTATAAGTTTTGTGTTAGGCAAACTTATTCATGGCGTGGCCGAAAAGACGGCACTGCCGATTTACACAGCAGCCTCTGCATCTATTCTTTTAGGCCTTTACAGTTTTACGCTACCTCATACTCCGCCCAAAGGTGCTGGCGAAAAAGTTTCGTTCCGGAGTATTGCCGGCATTGATGCATTCAACGCACTGGGAAGCAAACCATTTTACGTTTTCTTGTTGTGTTCCTTCCTGATTTGCATTCCGCTTGCCGCCTATTATAACTACACCCAAATTTACCTGGGCGCTAGTGGATTTACTAACATTGCCGGTACGCAAACGCTCGGCCAGATGAGCGAAGTGATTTTTATGCTGCTGATGCCGTTCTTTTTTGCCCGCCTGGGTGTTAAATGGATGTTGCTGGTTGGTATGTTTGCCTGGGTGCTGCGTTACAGTTTGTTTGCCATGGGCGCCCCAGAAAGTATCCACTGGATGATTATTACCGGAATAGCCCTGCATGGCATTTGTTATGATTTCTTCTTCGTTACCGGACAGATTTACGTTGACAAGAAATCGACTGAAAAAATCAGGGGGCAGGCGCAGGGTTTCCTTGTACTGGTAACCTACGGGGTGGGCATGCTCATCGGGGCACAACTTGCCGGAGCGCTTTATAATAGTTTTCTCGGATCAGCCACTGCACTAACTGCTGGTCAGTGGCAACAATTCTGGTGGATACCAGCCGGGTTTGCTGTAGTGGTTATTGTTTTGTTTGCACTGCTATTTCAGGATCGGGTTGACAAGGAAGCGAAGGCTAATTAATGTGTGATCACAACCTCCCCCAGAGGTTATTCAGCCCACGCTTTATCGCCTTTAGAATAAGGAAACTCACCATCATACCTTCCCGGAACGGGTATGTGCCGCAGGGTTTCTGTCATACCGGTTTCGGAAGTAAAGAAGCCCAGCAGGGTTAACTGCTTGATCATTGTGTAATAATGACTGGGTGAGTCTTCAAACTCAGTTTGATTTTTCCACGGCAGCGTGCTGTTGCGTTGTTCGTGAGCCTCTCGCCTGGGTTTATCTTCTTCGTCACGTTTTTGGTTGTAGGCTTTGGCTTCTTTTTCAAGTGTAATTAAAAACTCTTTTCTTTCCGTTTCGGTGCAATCCATAAAACTTTTGCCATGCATGGCTTGGCAGGCCTTTTGTAATGAAACCAGGCCTTGCATAAAAGCATCCTGCTGCCGCTGGGTGTAGCAATCGGTAACGAAAATTTTCATAAAGTCGCCCACCCTAGCGGCTTTTGCGCCAGGTGTATTGGTAGTGGGTATGATGGTTTCGCCAACCTCATCCAACAAGGCTATTGAAGAAGGAGTGAAACCCGCTTCCTTTTTTTCGGGTTGCTTGCAGCCAGTGAGAAAAAAATCTCCGCCAACTACTGCCGCACCGGTAACCAGGGCAATGCGTTTTAAAAGGTCTCTTCTATCCATAAATCACAAGTTATAATTATTACAGGTTACGCTTTTTCAATTCAGCCACGGCATGATCGGCCGCACGGGCGGTAATGGCCATGTAGGTTAACGAGGGGTTAACACACGAAGCGCTGGTCATGCAGGCGCCATCCGTAACAAAAACGTTCAGCGCATCCCACACCTGATTATATTTATTCAGCACGGAGGTTTTTGGGTCGCGACCCATGCGGGCAGTACCCATTTCATGGATGCCCATGCCCACGGCATATCCGTGATCGTATGTTTCCACGTCTTTAACGCCACTCACTTCGAGCATCTCCTTTGCATCATTCATCATGTCGATGCGCATTTTCTTTTCATTCTCTTTGATTTCCACGTCAAAGGCCAGGACAGGTAAACCCCACTTGTCTTTAACGTTTTTATCAAGCGTTACTTTGTTTTCATGGTACGGAAGCATTTCACCAAAAGCAAGGAAGTTAATCTGCCAGTCATCGGTGGGTATACTCAACGCTTCTTTTAACTCCGAGCCGATGGTAAACTCGGCCACTTCAACTCCCCTGCCACGACCCGCTCCGCCCTGGTACCCGAAGCCGCGAAGGTAATCACGCTTGTCGTTATAAATATTACGGAACCTGGGAATGTATATCCCGGTAGGACGCCTGCCATACTCGTATTTGTCGCTGAATCCTTCTACCCGGCCTCTTGCCCCGGCGCGGAAATGATGGTCCATTACATTGTGTCCTAACTCCCCACTGCTACTTCCCAATCCATCGGGCCATACATCCGTTGCCGAATTCATCAGCACCCAGGCTGAGTTTAGTGCCGAAGCACAAACGAAAATTATCTTTGCTTTAAATTCATAAGTCTGATTGGTTTCGGCATCAAGCACTTCAACACCGGTTGCTCTTTTTTGATCTTTGTCGTATAGGATCTGCGTTACAATTGAATAGGGCCTCAACGTAAGGTTTCCGGTTTTCATAGCAGCCGGCAGCGTTGAGGATTGCGTGCTGAAGTAAGCACCGAAGGGGCACCCGCGCCAGCACCGGTTGCGATACTGGCAATTGGTCCGGTCGTAATGGGGTTGCGTAATGTTCGCGCTTCGGCCGATGATCAGGTGCCGTGAACCTTTGTAATGCTGCAGCATCCGCTTTTTCACCTCCTTCTCAACACAGTTAAGTTCCATGGCAGGCATAAACTCTCCATCGGGAAGCACCTCAAGGCCATCCTTACTGCCCTGGATACCCGCAAATTTCTCTACATAACTGTACCACGGTGCCAGGTCTTCGTAGCGAATGGGCCAGTCAACGGCAATACCTTCCCTGGCATTGGCTTCGAAGTCCCACTTGTTAAGCCGGTAACTTTGACGACCCCACATAAGCGAGCGACCGCCCACATGGTA
>CAYNIH010000202.1:4302-5069 GCA_964397115.1 uncultured Roseivirgaceae bacterium
TAGGGGCATTCTTTATCTTTTACCCAAAAATCGAGTACGGTTTCGTTCAGCGGATAATCGCGTTTTAATACGGGATAATCCTTTATCATTTGCTGAGTTCTTCGGCCGCGATGCGGGAATTCCCATAGTTCTTTGTTGGCATTAACGTAATCTTTGATGTGTTCAATGTTGCGGCCGCGTTCCAGCATGATTACTTTGAGTCCCTTTTCAGTTAGTTCTTTGGCCGCCCAGCCCCCGCTTATGCCCGAACCGATTACGATGGCATCGTAGGTGTACTGGTTTTCGGCATCAATATTCAGATTCATAATTCCGGAATAAGGTAAAATGATTTACTTAAAAGTAATGCTTTTAATATATAGGTGTTCAACCAATTAGCTGAATTTATTTAACCGGCAGCCAAAAAGCCCTGCCGGATAATTTGCTCGGTTTCGGCCAGTGGTTTAAAGACGCTGAACGTTTTGCCTTGGGTGCGCAAGGCACCCAGGGCATTGGCTAAAGCGGCCGCCCGCAGGTAGTCGGTTCGCTTTTGTAGCAACCCAAATCCCAGTCCACCTGCAAACGAATCGCCACAACCGGTAGTATCAACAACATGGGCAACTTTAATGGCAGGCATCCACTCTTCTCGTAAGCGTTTGCGTTCTCGGAAATAAACCAGGCATCCGCGCGAGTCGAGGGTGATATAAACACATTTCACTCCGTTATCGAGGCAGTGAAGGGCGAAGGCCCGCAGTTCATCGCGCTCAGCCTCGTGGTTAACAAAATCGGAT
>CAYNIH010000203.1:0-5068 GCA_964397115.1 uncultured Roseivirgaceae bacterium
TAACAAACTAACAAAATCATAAGAATGGGGTAACAGACTAATTCATTGGTGATCACATTTCCGTTATACTTTCGTACATGTTGATAAAGATAATTTGGCCTGTATTGTTGCTCACCGGTTCGCTGTTGGCGGGTTTGCTTGTTAACGATAATTCTGATGAAGAGGATAAGCTTAGCAAACTGCCTGCGGTTACGGCCCGGGGTGTAAACTCCTTTGGTTGCCTGCTAAATAACGAGCCCTGGGTTGCTCAACAAGTGGAAGCACAGGTACATTTCTTTGATCAGTCGGTATGCCTTTCGTTGCTTACCGGGCCCGGTAACGAAAACCGGCTTGCCTTTATCCTCCCGGCAGATGGACTTAAACCAGGAGTGTATTTGCTGGATGATCCGGCCTCTGCCTATGTTCACTTTTTACAAAGCGGGGCAGACTGCCTGTTTACTTCCGATGAATTTTATCAGGGCGTGCTAACCATTACAACGCACGATGAATCTGCCCGGACGCTCTCCGGCATGTTTGAGTTTTTTGCCTTCTCCCGGTTATGCCGTACAACTTTGCGGTGTACGCAAGGCCGCTTTGATATTTCGTACAGAAAATACTGACTTACTCCAGAACTTTAGGTACGAGAAAAAACCTGCCGTCAGTTGCGGGGGCGTTTTCGAGTGCCTTGGCGCGATCGAGGTGCCCCGAAACCTGGTCTTCGCGAAGGGAATTGATTTCGTGGCTCATCGAAGTAAGCGGCTCCACGCCAGTGGTGTCCACTTCCCTCAATTTTTCCACCCAGGTTAAAATGGCGTTCAAATCAACAAGCATCCTTTCGGCTTCGGCTTCGGAAAATTCAAGCCGGGCCAGGTTCGCCAGTTTGTCCAGCAGGGTTCGGTCGATTTGCATAATGCTTGTCCAGTTCAGTTTGAATAACGCAGTAAAGTTGCTGCTTTAATGCCGGCAAATCCGCCAGCGTAGTGCCCGTGGTTTGAATTGGTTGGTGGAAAATCAGTTTTATTATGCCCCAATGAAGGAGGAATTTATCCGGTGGCAAAATTAACCGGTTAAAGGGCATAGTTAC
Organism: uncultured Roseivirgaceae bacterium; assembly: GCA_964397115.1. Lineage (GTDB taxonomy): Bacteria > Bacteroidota > Bacteroidia > Cytophagales > Cyclobacteriaceae > UBA2336. Next base: position 1,064 of record CAYNIH010000203.1, read on the forward strand.
CGGAACCAGCGATATTTGTTTTTCGATGGCCACGCGAAAGGCACCGTCTTTCAGACGGGCCAAAACCGGCTCTCTTTCTGACACAATGCCGCCTTCGGGATAGATAACGAGGCTCTTTCCTTCGTCAACCGCCTGGCAGGAACGCAGAAAGGTGTTGAACTTACTTCTCAGTTTCGACCGGTCTACCGTAATGTGAAGGTTGCGGTACATGAACCCGAACAGCGGAATATTTTCCATGTCGTTTTTTCCTACGAAGATGGTGTTGTGTTTGTTCAGTCCCATGGCCGGGATATCGAGGTAGGAGAAATGGTTGGGGCAAAAAATGTAGGTTTGCTTCGGATCGGGTGTAAACCGCCACTCGATACGCACGGGCAGAAAACACAGGAAAAACTGAAGCCGCGCCCACCATCGGTTAAAAACACCAACCAGGTGGTATTGTTTTTTAAACAGGATGGGGATGAGGAGCAGGAAAAAGAAGATGATGAAGAGGATGCTGAAAATAAGCAGGGCGTATCCGGTGTAGAGCAGCCTCAACGCTTTCATTCTGATTCTAGTTGCCGTTGATTCCGCGTTGTGCTGCAATAATGATTAACTCCCGCTGGCGGCCGTCAATGTACCGGAAGCCGGTTTCATCAAAGTAGCCGTCTTCTTCCAGCTGAATGCGGATGTCTTTTTTCCATTCCGGAAGGTTTACCGTGCAGTTTAGTTCGATGGAATAGGCTGTATTGTAGTGCATCGGGTAATCGCCTGTGTAGGGTACTCCACCTTGCATGTCCCACATGCCGATGGTGGTGCCTGCAGCATGACCGTGAAACCCGATGGGATGGGTGTAGATGGAGGGGGTAATGCCTTGTTCAAGGGCTTGCCTGCGCGTTTCGGCCAACACCTGATTGCCGGTTTTTCCTTCGCTGAAGTTTCCCGTCAGGATGTCCTGCAATTTATTGCCGGTGGCCAGCGCTTTCTTCAGGTATTCGGGGGCAACCGTCTCTCCGGGTTTGAGCACGTAGGCATGTTGTTGGGTATCGGTATTCAATCGCAGGTAGGTAATGCCAAAATCCACATGTAGCAAATCGCCCGGAAGAATAACATGGGGTTGTGGGCGCCTGCTGAAGATGGCCTCCGGCTCGTTGCGCTGGATGGAAACAGAAGGCTGGAACCAGGTATCGAGTTTGAGTTCTTTTATTTTTTCGCGGTACCACCACACCACATCCTCGGTGGTGGTAATGCCCGGGTGAATAACCTTTTCGGAAAAGCCTTCTTTGATAATGTCGTGCGCAATCCGGCAGATTTGCTGGTAGATGATCAGTTCGCGTTCGGTGCGGGTTTCCAGCCAGCCCACGGCCAGTTTTTCGGCCGATACCACGTTAGCCTGAAGTTTTTTTGGCAGCGCGTTTATCAGTTTGGTATGGTGGCTGTGGGTTAAACCATCGGCATGCCCGTAATAATCTGAAATGTTAACGCCAATTTTTTTCGGATTCCGTTCGGCAATGAGTTTACCCAACTGCGCCCATTGGTCGGGCTGGGTATCGGGGTCCCATGAGCGTTTAAAAATTTTTCCGACATCGTAGCGCGATACCGCCAGGCACTCTATTTCCTTATCTGCCCCGCGGTCGTACATGACCAGCATGGTGGTTCTGCGGGCGGCAAACCAGGTAGCCGGAAGGAAGGTACGGATAACGGGGTCTTCATTGTACTCGCTGCTCATAACCACCCACAGGTCAATACCTTCCCTGCGCATCAGGCCGGGTAAAACGGTGCGCACCCGTTCCTCCAGCAGGTCGTCAATTATTCTGGCTTGTTCGCGCTGGGTTAGAATAACAGGGTATTGTGCAACCGCGCTGGCAGACAGGAACAGAAAAAGAAGCAGGTAAGAAAAGTTCTTCATGGGCTTTAATTCGCTTAGTCAAAAATCTACAATTTTAAAATACATCGCTCATTTTTAAGTAATTCTCCGGCACGTTCCACTTCAATGTGCGATCGGGCATCATCCATTTGTTTTCGCACCGAGCCGATGATTTGTTTCATTTGCATGGACTCAATAAAGCGTTTGACGTCTTCCCTGTTTTCAAGAATCAGCCGGGGCACGGTGGTGGGTTTGTCGTCTTCGCCTTTAGCCACCATGGTAAAGAACGATGAGTTGGTGTGTTTGATGGTATTGGTTTTCACATTCATGGCTTCTACCCGGATGCCCACAATCAGCGAGGTGTTGCCAACATAATTAACCGAAGCATGCATCGAAACCAGTTCGCCTACCTCAACGGGTTGTAAAAATTCAACGCGGTTTACCGTTACCGTTACGCAGTACGTTCCGGCATGCTTGCTGGCGCAGGCGTAGGCCACTTTATCCATTAACGAAAGCAGAATGCCGCCATGGATTTTTCCGCCAAAGTTGGCATAGGCGGGTATCATCAGTTCGGTAATGGTGGTTTGCGAGTAGCGCACGGGCAGGGCTTCGGCAACCATAGCGTATAAGTTTGGGTTTGTTGTACCAAAATACATTAATCTGCCGACTTGCCGCTAGACAGGTTTTTCGTAAGCCGGTTAAATCGCCAGTACATGGCCAGGGCGGTAATGGTAAGCCCGATGAGCAGGCCCGTCCAGATGCCGTTTGCACCCATTTTAAATGAAAAGCCGAGCAGGTAACCCAGTGGCAACCCGATTACCCAATAGGCGATGAAGATGAGCAGCGAAGGTATTTTAACATCCTGGATGCCGCGCAGCGCGCCTATGCAAACCACCTGCATGCCATCGGAGAGTTGGAATAATCCTGCAATGATCATCAGCGGAGCTGCCATAGCAATTACCTCCGGCTGATCAATGTACAGCGCAGGCAATTCGTAGCGGGCAACAATAAACACGATGCCCCACAGCGTCATAAGCGTTGCGCCCATGCCCATCAGCGTAAAGCCTGCTTGCCTGAGCAGCGCAAAATTTTTCTGGCCCAGGTAACTGCCCACCCTTATGGTGGCGGCCGCGCCAAGGCCCGAGGTGGTCATGTAACTGATGGTGGCCAGGTTAATGGCTATCTGGTGAGCGGCCAGCGCGGTGGTTCCCAGCCAGCCCATCATGATGGCCGAAAAGCCGAAAGCGCTTACTTCGAAAATAAACTGAATGCCGGCAGGAATACCGATGTGGAGCAGGCGGTTAATGAGTTTGCGCGAATAGTTGCCCAACGCAAAACCCGGCCGGTAACCGGCAAAACTTTTTCCGCAATAAATGTACAGCATCATCCAAACACCCATAAGCGTTCGGGCAATGAGCGTGGCCCAGCCCGCACCGTTTAATCCAAGCTCCGGAAACCCCAGCTTGCCGTAGATGAGCACGTAATTCAGAAAAATATTTACCAGGTTGCTGGTGATTACGATGATCATGGCCACACGGGTGCGATGCAGCCCTTCGCCAAACTGGCGAAAGGTTTGGAAGATCATGGTGGGGAAGATGCCGATGAGAATAATCTGAAGGTACGGAATGGTGAGTTCGACAACTTCTGCGGGCTGATTCAGCAAATACAACACCGGGGTAACGCCAAACCCGATAATAATCAGGATGACACCGGTCACCATGTTGATAATAAACCCGTGGCGAAGCGATTCAATTACCTGGTGGTTGTCTTTGCGGCCATCGGCTTCGGCCACCAGCGGGGTAATGGCATACGACACGCCAATGCCGAAAGTGAGCAGCAGGATGAACACCACGTTGGCCAGCGAAGCGGCAGCCAGCGGTGTGGCGCCCGTTTGTCCGATCATGACGCTGTCGGCCACACCGGTCATTACCTGCCCCAGCATGCTGAGCATAACCGGGTAAGCCAGTAAAAAATTGGTTTTGATGTGCTGGCGGATGGTCATGTTCTGGTTACAGGTTTTTCAAACGGGCAACTTTCAGCAATCCGGCAACGCTCAGGCTATCGGTAATTTCACCGTTCATGACCATGGCAACGGCATGGCGCAGCGGGATTTTTTTTACCACCATGTCGGCCTCGGTTGCCTCCCGATCAGCGTCTCCCTG
>CAYNIH010000204.1:0-5044 GCA_964397115.1 uncultured Roseivirgaceae bacterium
GTCACGGGACATCCGTGCAGCGGCCTGGCTCCTTTCCAGGTCGGTAAACTAACCGATTACCGCACCGTGATGAGGTTCGGTGAGGCCTGCGATATCGTTACCATTGAAATCGAAAATGTGAATACCCGTGCCCTGAAGGAATTGGTACAAAAGGGAAAAAAAGTTTATCCCCAACCCGAAATCATCGAACTGATCCAGGATAAACGCACACAGAAAATTTTTTACCGGGAATGCGGCCTTCCCACATCCTCCTTTCACCTTACCGAGAGCCGCGAAGATGTAAAAAAGTTACAACATTTTTTACCCGCTGTACATAAGCTCGGACGTGAAGGATATGACGGCCGGGGCGTACAGGTGATCCGGTCAAAGAAAGAATTGCGGAAGGCTTTTGATGCCCCGGGTTTGCTTGAGCAATTTGTTGACTTTGAAAAGGAAATTTCGGTTATCGTGGCCCGTAACGAACAGGGTGAAATAAAAGCCTACCCCCCGGTGGAGATGGTGTTTCATCCTGAAAAAAACCTGGTAGAGTACCTGTTTGCCCCGGCACAACTAACCCGGTCGGCTGGCCGTGAAGCAGAAGCGATCGCCTGTAAAACCATCAACGAGTTGAAAATGGTTGGCGTGCTTGCCGTTGAAATGTTTGTAACCCGTAAAGGAGAAATTCTGATTAATGAAATTGCTCCCCGGCCTCACAACAGCGGACACCACACCATTGAGGCCAACACAACCTCTCAATATGAGCAACACCTGCGGGCCATTCTCGGTTTACCCCTGGGCGAAACTCAGCTTATCCTGCCGAGTGCCATGGTAAATTTACTGGGTGAAGCGGGTTATCATGGCCAGGCCCGCTATAAAGGTTTTGAAAAAGTGGTGAGCATACCCGGGGTATATGTGCATTTGTACGGGAAAAAAATAACAAAGCCTTTTCGTAAAATGGGGCACGTTACCATTGTCGACCCGGACGTTACCAGTTTGCGTGAGAAGGCCAACTTGGTGAAGCGAACGCTAAAAGTTATTGCATGAAATGCCCATCAACTGAAGGCAAACCCAACGTGATATTAAAACGTGGGCATTCCATCGTTACTATTATCTTGGTAACATTTCAGATACGATACATTTAATTCATGAGGATAAATTCCCAATAAAATTTAATCAGATGAAAAAACCGTTGGTAGGCATCATTATGGGCAGTCAGTCTGATTTGAAAACGATGAAAGAAGCGGCTGAGGTTCTTGAAGAACTCGGTGTGCCCTATGAATTAACCGTGGTTTCGGCACACCGCACCCCGCTGCGGATGGTGGCTTATGCCACCAACGCCCGGAACAAAGGCCTGCGGGTAATTATAGCCGGTGCCGGTGGAGCCGCCCACCTGCCGGGTATGGTGGCATCCATTACCTCGTTGCCGGTAATTGGCGTGCCGGTAAAATCATCCAATTCCATTGAAGGCTGGGATTCGGTATTATCAATTTTGCAGATGCCTTCGGGGGTACCGGTGGCAACGGTGGCCCTTAATGGCGCGCGCAATGCCGGAATACTTGCTGCCCAGATAATCGGTTCGGTAGATAAGGCGGTGGCTAAGCGACTGGATACGTTTAAAAAGAACCTTGAAGCGAAAGTGGAGACATCCGCCAGGGATATTGAAAAGAAAGGCTGGCGGAAAATCTCCTGATGACGTGTCGATAAAAATGGGTATCTTCATCCTGTTATGAGGCCGAGTAACAAGGGTTGGCTTATCGAGTACCTCGAATTCCGGAAGGACGCCTTGACTGAACTCACGGGTAACCGAAAGGACTCTCACCCGGAGTATGCCCTTTACCGAATCATTCAGCCTACCGGGTTAATGTATGGCCAGTCGGTTGGCAACCTCAATCACCCTGACGCTGCTACCTGGGATGAGAAAGAACGGATGAAAGTGTTGTTGGCCGAGAGCCTCATCAGCAGTTCTATTCTGTTTTATGGCAAGCCTGTAAACAACCAGCCGGAGTTAACCGATTTGTTTAATTATTCGTTGCAAAGCATTACCGGTTTTTATAACACCATCTTTCCGGAATTATCCACTCCAACAGTAACCCTTTTTGGGAAGAAGCGCTCGGTGGAAGAACTGGCTGAGCGCATACTTGAAAAACGCATTGACCGAACGTTTCAATTCAAGGGAAACTTTTGGATTTACTTTTTTCACAACAGCATTTTATTTCTTGATATCTTCATCTTCGGGCAATGGATTCATACCCGTGCCGATAAAATCATAGCCGATTTCTTCCGGTATGAGCGTGAGGAACTTCGGTTTTCGGTGGTGAAGGTGATAGCCGCAGCCGCACATTCCGATAATGTGCTTGATTTTGAAGAGCAAAAATTATTTGAGTACTTCATCGAGGGTACGGATATTCCTCCCAAACGAAGAAAAGAAGCGCTCGAAATTTTTAAATCAGGGGTATCCATCCGCGACATTAACCTGCCTTCCGATAATTCCTGGATATTGCGAAAGTTTTACCTCGAGATAGCCATCCTTACCCTGTGGGCTGACCGAAGGGTAGAGAAAACGGAGCATGACTTTCTCAGGCAATTTACAGCTCACCTGGGCTTTGCTGATGACGACCTGGAAAACAGCCTTATTGCCATTGAGGGATTTGTGCTTGAGCACTGGCAAGAACTGGAATACCTGCAGGATAAGCAGAATTATGAGCGGGTGAGTAAGCACTTTATTTCACGTGTCGCCCGAATTGCCGAAAAAAACAGGGGAAAACTCCTGAAGGAAGTGCAGGAAAATAAAACCGTGCTTAACCTGCTCGAAAAGGCACAGGCAACTGCATTAACTGCTGAAGAAACTGAAACCGTACGCCAGCACCTTATTCATGCGCTGAAAACCATACCCACTTTCGGGATAATAGCCTTGCCTCAGAATTTTTTAACCCTGCCGGTTTTGCTGAAAATTCTTCCAAAGAATTTTTTTACCCAGTGATGATGGGCATTATACAATTTTTGATTTGCGCGGAATAATCACCGAGAAAATTATAGAAAGCGTAAGGGTGGCAATGATTACCGAAAATGAGAGATAAACATTAATGTCGATTTGGAAAATTTCGAGAAGCATTTTTGCGCCAATGAAGAACAGAATAATGGACAGTCCTTTTTGCAGCAAGTAGAACTTATCAATAATACCTGATAAGAGAAAAAACATCGCGCGCAGCCCCATCACTGCAAAAATGTTGGAAGTGTAAATCAGAAACTCGTTTTGCGTGATGGCAAATGCGGCAGGAATGGAATCAACGGCAAAAATCAAGTCCGTTGTTTCAATAAGCACAATAACCAGAAATAAAGGGGTAAACCAGAGCTTGCCCTGATTAACTACAATGAATTTGCCGTCCTTGGTATCGGTGGTGATCGGCAGGTATTTTTTACAAAATATCAGTACCGGATTCTTTTCGGGTTCAATTTTCTCATCTCCGTCTTCAAAGTAAATCCGGATGCCTGAGTAGATGAGGAACACTCCGAAAATGTAGAGTATCCAGTGGAATTTGTGGATCAGGTAAGCACCCACAAAAATGAAAATGGCGCGCATCACAATTGCGCCCAAAATACCCCAGAACAGAATTTTATGGTAGTAGGTCTCGTCAACCTGGAAGTATTTCAGGATAAGCAGGATAACAAAAATGTTGTCGACTGAGAGCGCTTTTTCGGTTAAATAGGCTGAGAAATACTCCACCGCACCAACAGCACCGCTTTTATCGTAAATATAAATGAAATACCCAAACAGGGCGGAAACAGTTACCCAGAATATGGATTGGTACAATGCCGACTTCGTTGATACCTTGTGGGCCTGCTTGTGAAAAAGCCCGAGGTCAAGCACCAAGAACAGAATGATAATGGCCCCGAAAATGCCAAACAGGATTACCTCTCTTTCATTACCACCAAACAGAGAGATTAACAGTATGTTGAGAGGGTTATTCAACTACGTGTGTCTTCAAAGGTTCTTTAGCCGGGCCTAAATCCTTCATTATCAAGGTGCCCAGATGCCCAAAGGGCTCAAAAGTACAACTATTTTTCAAAGTCAAAAATTTATGCCGTGATTAATAGAAACCAGGCAGGAAAGGAAACCAGGTCATACCTGAAATCAGGAACAGTCCTCGCACACACCCTGTATCAGCAGGTTAATCTCAGCGGCCTTATATCCTTTGGGAAGTTTTACGGCAGGAATAGTGATATCCAAACAATTGGTTTCCCCGCAAACGGTACATTTAAAATGAACGTGGTCATGATGGTGGCCGGCTGTGGTGCAGGCAGAGGAACACAAGGCGTATTTTACGCTCCCCTGGTCATCAAGCACTTTATGAATTAGCCCCTTGTCAAGAAAAGTTTTCAAGGTACGATAAACCGTTACCCGATCGAAACTGCTGGGTACGGCATGCTCAATGTCGCTATGCGACAACGCATAATCTTTCTTCAGAAAGAGATTAAGAATGGCCTGCCGGTTTGGGGTAAGGCGAAGGTGAAAATCCTTTAACAGTTGTTTTGATCCGTTCATTGCTCGTGTAGCTGGAGTTTCAACAGGTTGCTGTACAAGCCGTTATCCATACGCGAAAGTTCACTATGTGAACCCATTTCTGCAAGTTCGCCCTGGTGGATAACAAAAATCCGGTCCACTTTTTTAATGGTGCTCAGCCGGTGTGCAATAATAATGGTGGTACGGCCTGCCATAAGTTGTTCCAATGCCTGTTGTACCAGTATTTCGGAGTGGGCATCCAGCGAACTGGTGGCCTCATCAAGGATAAGAATGGCGGGGTCCTTCAATATGGCACGGGCAATGGCAATGCGCTGCCGCTGGCCTCCGGAAAGTTTTATGCCGCGCTCGCCTACCCGTGTATCGAATTTTTCGGGAAAACTTTCAATGAATTCGAGGGCATTGGCTTTTCGGGCCGCTTCGCGCACGTCATCATCGGAGGCACCTGGCCTGCCGTACGCGATATTTTCTTTTATGGTGCCGCCAAACAACATTACTTCTTGTGGTACAATTCCAAGGTTTTTCCGGTAGGCGGTAAGCGGGTAG
>CAYNIH010000205.1:0-4997 GCA_964397115.1 uncultured Roseivirgaceae bacterium
GAGGGCCGCCTGCTCTATCTCTTCGCATAATACTTCTTTTGCCTTGAGGTTTGCAAGCTGGTCGTTTTCCTGCTGGCTGCGCTGCCCCCTGAACTGCTCAAAAAAGTAGTCGCAAGCTTCCTTAAACTCATTAAAAATCTTATTCCTGAACTTATCAGGTACTGGGCCGATGTTCTTCCACTGCAGTTGCAGGCTCTTTAATTCTGCAGCCGTTTTATTCCAATCGGTACTTGCACGTAAGGCAATGGCCTGTTGCACCAGTTCCTGTTTCTTCTTCAGGTTTTCAGTGCGTTGTTCATCGAGGGCTTTAAAAAAAAGGCTTTTTGAGTGAAAAAACGCTTTGAAGGCTGTCCAGAATCGCTTGTTTACTTCGCGGGTTTTGCTCTTCGGTACGCCTCCAGTCGTTTCCCATTTCTGCTGAAGTTCAAGTATTTCTTTTGTTTTCTGGTTCCAGTCCTTAATCCGGTCCGACTTAAAGGTAGCAAACGGAGTCACCGCTTCGCACAAGGCTATCTTTTTTTCAAGATTAGATTGTAAATCCTGTTGCAACTGCTTCAGGAATTCATCCCTGCGCGCATAAACGGCATCCGATGCAGCCTTAAACCGGTTCCACACGGATTCTTTTTCCTCACGGGGCACCGGCCCGATGTGCTTAAACTCGTGATGCAGTTCATTAAGTTCACGAACGGCATCTTTTATTCTTTCAACTGCTACCAGTTTTTCAGCGCGCGCACACAACTCCAGCTTGGCTTCCAGGTTTTTTTTTCGATCAAGTTCTTTGAGTTCAAAATAGATACTCTGATTGTCATAAAACCGGTCAACCAGTGCGTGGTAGTTGGCCCACAGCGATTTGGCATGAATGCCAGGAACCGCACCAATATTTTTCCATTCGGTTTGCAGTTGCTTGAACTTATCGAACTGATTAGCCTTAACATCCTCCGAGTCGGCCAGTTGCCTTAGTTGTTCGAGGAGTTCGAGTTTTCTACGGTAGTTGTCGTTTCGTTGTTGCTCCTGCTGCTTAAGGTAGTGTTGGCGCTTGTCGCGGATGGTTTTCAGTACCTGATCAAAGGAAGCATCCACGGCATCGCCTTTGTAGGAAAAGCCATCGGGTGAGCCGCCATCAATAAGATAGCGATTAAATGCATTGTCTTTTTCCCGTTCACGGATTTCCTCGTAAGCATTGCGGATGTCACGCAAGACCGGGTCAATATTTATCTGCTCGGCCCGGGTTGCCAATTCCCGCAGGGCAGCAACCAGTTGTTCTTTTGAGTAATGCTGGTAATCCGGAGTTTCGGCAGCGTGAACCGCCTCGGCTACCTCTTCACTGTGATCAACTAAATCTGCCTCCGATTGTAAAACAGCAGTTTCGGCATGGTCAATTAACCCAGTGTTGTGCACTGCTTCCTCTGCCCTCTTTTCGTCTTCCATCGCCATGGTTATTGTCCATTTTTAACGCCAAAGATGTGTAAAGTTAATCAAATTGCTTAATTCAGGTTAGGATCAACCGGGTAGTTGGCGTAAACCGCATACCGCCCACCCATATTTTCAAGCGCTTTTCGCCACATCAGGTCGGGCGGTGTCTCAAACAATAATTCTTCACTTACAAAATCGCACACAATCCACGAGTCTTGTTCCAATTCATCGTCAAGTTGGGAGGGCCCCCAACCGCTATATCCTAGGAAAAACTTAATTGAATGGGGATGTAGTTGACGGGTATCCGCGAGGAAAAGCACCTGTTCAAAGGTGCCTCCCCAGTAAATGGTATCAATAATGGGTTCGCCATGTCCGATTTTTTCGGAACGGTGAATAAAATGCAGGGTATCCTGTTGTACCGGCCCTCCAACAAATACTTCGTGGTCGAAATTTTTTAACTCATCCATCACTTCAGAAGCCTTTAAAAGGGAGGGTTTGTTCAAAACAAAACCGAAGGAACCTTTTTCATTGTGCTCGCACAACAACACCACCGTTCGTTCAAAATTCGGGTCTGGCAGAAAGGGTTCCGATATCAGCAACCTTCCGCGCTCCGGTTTTAGTTTGTTCCTGTACCTGAAAAATTCCATCTCCGAAACCTAAATAAAATACTTGGCTAGCAATCAAACAAGTATTAATAAATAGACTGAAATTGTGCACGACTAGTTGCTAGGCTTTGTCACCTTGAAAAAATAGGTAAAAAAAATAAGTACATGAAACCTGATTTCACCTCTCTGCGAAGGGAATATTCTAAAGAAAAATTGGATGTGGAAACCGTTGGAAAAGACCCGGTTGCCCATTTTGAAGCCTGGTTTATAGAGGCCCTCTCGGCAAATGTAGCTGAAGCTAATGCCATGACGCTTTCAACGGTAACTGACAACGGCAGGCCCAGTTCAAGGGTTGTTCTTCTAAAAGGGGTTGAAAACGAGAAATTTGTATTTTTCACAAACTACCAGAGCAATAAGGGGAGAGAACTGGATGCCAACCCATACTGCGCCCTTAATTTTTTCTGGGCCGAACTGGAACGGCAGGTAAGGATTGAAGGAAGGGCTGCCAGAATAAGTGAAGAACGAAGTTCCGAGTACTTTCAAAGCAGGCCTCGCGGGGCCCAGATTGGCGCCTGGGCATCTCCTCAAAGTTCACCTGTTAGCAACAGGGCCTTACTTGAACAGCGTTACAAGGAGCTGGAAACCCGCTTTAAGGAGGATAGGATACCAAAACCCAAACAATGGGGTGGCTACGAAGTTGACCCATTCCTGATGGAGTTCTGGCAAGGCCGGCCTAACCGGCTGCACGACAGAATACTTTTTGTAAAGACCGATAATATATGGCAAATCAGGCGTTTAGCGCCATAAATCAAAGTAGATCTGTTAATAGCCGTACACCTGGGATTCTCCGAATGGTATAACCCTCGCCATACTGCGTGCCAACCGAACTGCCAAATTCTACCGCACGGGCTTCTATCAGTTTAAGGAATTCGGGGGAAGAAATGTAGGTATTCGGTTCTTTGCTTTCCGGATTGAACATCTGGCTTTCAAAAGCCATATATGAGGCCACTTTTTTATCCCAATACCCGGTAATATCCACTACAACATCGGGTTTGATGAGTTGGGCCTGAATGAAATGGTAAACCGCTTTAGGACGCCAGGGAAATTGGTTTTCGCCCTTATCGGTTGTGATGATTTTAACCAACCCAGAAAGAAAGCATGAATCGGCCACCAATTGGGCAGCCCTTCCATGGTCGGAGTGCCTGTCGTAAACCGCGTTGGTAATAACAATTTCGGGTTTATACCTGCGGATAGCCGCAATTACTATCCGCTGGTGCGCTTCATCATTTTTAAAAAAACCGTCAGGGAGGCCGAGGTTTTCGCGAACTGCCAATCCAAGAATTCGGGAAGCATTTTCTGCCTCCTTGGCCCTTATTTCGGGGGTTCCGCGCGTACCCAACTCTCCACGGGTGAGGTCAATGATACCTACTTTATGGCCCATGGCCGAATGCTTGGCCAACGTACCGCCACAACCCAGTTCGGCATCGTCAGGATGGGCGGCAATAGCAAGTATGTCAAGCTTCATGTACCAATTCCATTTCGCGGGCAGCAAGAAATTTCTCAGCATCAAGCGCACCCATGCAGCCTGTTCCGGCAGCCGTTACCGCCTGGCGGTAAACCTTATCGGCCGCATCGCCTACGACAAACACGCCTTCAACATTGGTGCGGGTGCTTCCGGGAATCACCTTGATGTACCCGGTTTCATCCATGTCGAGTTGTCCTTTGAAAATATCGGTATTGGGTTTATGACCAATTGCCAGAAAGAAGCCTTGCACGGGTATCACCTTCTTCTCACCCGTTTTATTGTTTACAACACGCACACCCGAAACACCGTTGTCATCACCCAGCACTTCTTCGGTTTCGGTATCCCAGTGAATCACAATATTAGGTGTGCTTTTAACCCGGGCCTGCATAATCTTGGATGCCCGCATTTCATCCCGCCTTACAATGAGGTGAACTTTGGTACACAACTTTGAAAGGTAGGTTGACTCTTCAGCAGCCGAATCACCGGCTCCCACAACCGCCACTTCTTTTCCGCGATAAAAGTATCCGTCACAAATGGCACATGCTGAAACACCTTTGTTGGCAAATTTCTCTTCGGATGGAAGGCCAAGGTATTTTGCACTGGCACCGGTGGCAATAATCACTGCCCCCGCCAGCACTTCATCTTTCTCGTCAATTACAAGTTTGAGTGGGTAGGAAGAAAAATCAACGGAGGTTACTAACCCATAGTGAATGCGTGTGCCGAAGCGCTCAGCTTGTTTTTGAAGATCAAGCATCATTTGAGGCCCGTTTATGCCTTGGGGATAGCCGGGAAAATTCTCCACGTCATTGGTTGTGGTAAGCTGACCGCCCGGCTGACCGCCCGTATAAAGTATGGGGTTAAGCCCGGCCCGGGCTGCATAAATAGCAGCTGTGTAACCGGCCGGGCCCGAACCGATAATCACTACCTTTTCTTTAGTTGGCATGCTGTTCTGAAAATTAAAGGGGTCTCACCTTATCAAAAGCCGAGACCCCAGGATTACAATTATTCAAACAAAATTAACCCAGGTAAGGTTTTAACGCCTTGCTCCTGCTGGTATGCCTGAGCCTGCGTATGGCTTTTTCCTTAATCTGCCTTACCCGCTCGCGGGTAAGGTTGAACTTCTCTCCTATCTCTTCGAGGGTCATGGCATGCTCGCCATTTAACCCGAAGTACAGGGTGATGACATCGGCTTCACGCTGCGTTAAGGTTGAGAGCGCACGCTGCACCTCCTTGCGCAGGGAATCGTTCATCAGGCCGGAATCGGGCGTTTCTTCGCTGTCGTTTTCCAGTACATCGAGCAGGCTGTTTTCTTCGCCTTGAACAAAGGGTGCATCCATCGAAACATGGCGACCGGAAATTTTCATTGTGTCAACCACTTCGGCTGTGGTTACATCCAATACTTCGGCTAGTTCTTCAGGCGAAGGCTCGCGTTCATACTTCTGTTCAAGTTCGGA
>CAYNIH010000206.1:0-4982 GCA_964397115.1 uncultured Roseivirgaceae bacterium
GTATCGTAACTATTAACGAACGAAAAATTAAAATGTTGGGTGACAAATTCATGCCAACGGCCTTCAAAACCATAGTCCTTGAGCTTTACCGAGTCGATGTAACGAAGTATAGCAGTACTAATCTTTAATGGATTTTCGTATACCTTGTAAATCCAAGTTAAGCATTCCTTAATTAAAGGAAAATAAGTTTTCTGCCAATCATACTTGTTATCTGTGTCATTAACAGTAAAGATGCCTGGCCCCAGTTGGATCACTGGCCATGTTTCTTTGGCCGCCCAGTATTGATTGACCACCTGATAAGGAAGCATTTGTTCTGGGAAGCCATGGGGTAGTTTGCGGTTAAAAACCGGGAACTTGCCCTTGGCTATATCGCGTAATTTACCTTGTGCCAACTGAAAGCCTGGGTCGAATAATTGACCACTGGTTGGGTCAACATCCAAATCCCAACGGATTTCAAAAATAGCCTCTTGCAGAGGTGCTTTGGGTAATTTTGGCATTCTTTAAAGTAACAATTTAAAACTTATTATGATTATCCCATAATACATTTTCACCTGACCTAACTCTTCATTCGATATTCAACCTGACGCTCCGCTGCCAAACTCCACTTAGCTCTTTTGTTTTATATTCCTTAGGTTGCAACGCCTCTCTCAGCACTTGCTCCAACCTTCTAGTACCCGGGACGGGAGCGCTGACGAACCGCCTCTGCGGTTGTCAGGATGCTGACCGAAGCGTCAGCATGGAACCTGTCTCCAAGAAAACGCTCAATATGTTTACGTTGTACCCGGGACGGGAGTTGAACCCGTACAGCCATTACTGGCCACAGGATTTTAAGTCCTGCGTGTCTACCAATTCCACCACCCGGGCAGACTCTTCATTGTTCGCTACTGGATATGCGTTGTTTGTACCAAAACGAAAAAAGTGTGGGTTCTGCCACACTTTTCAAGATTCCGTAAACCATTAACACGTAACGACTTAACGATTTTGAGCGGGAAACGAGACTCGAACTCGCGACCCCGACCTTGGCAAGGTCGTGCTCTACCAACTGAGCTACTCCCGCTTTTCCCATAAAAGGGACTGCAAATTTAACAGGCAGAACTAAAATTCCAATAACCGAACCTTCAGGCCGATTTAACCTCTCCTGCCTTCAGGATTTGCTTTAACTGGCGGGCATGCGCCTTGTTTTTTGAGTACTTAATATAATGCGGAACTCCCTTCAAATCCCACAGTAACCCGGTCCACGATAAGGCTTTCAGGATATACCAGGTAATATCAATTTCCCACCAGAAAAAACCCTGCCGTGCAGCCGTTTCATAATAATGATGGTTGTTGTGCCAGCCCTCACCAAGGGTAAGAAGCGCAAGCCACAAACTGTTGCGGCTCTCATCGTTCGACTCGTACCGTTGCCGCCCGAATTTGTGCATAATGGAGTTAATCGAAAAGGTGCCATGGTAGAGTATTACGGTGCTCAGGAAAAACCCAATCAGTAATGATGACAGGCCGGCCGAAGTAAACATCAGGCTAATGCTGCCGCCATTTACCATAGCACCCAGTGCAGTTACCAGTACGGCAAGCACAACGGGAGGTACCAGGTAGTATTTGTTAAGCCACACCAATTCAGGATACTTTGCATAATCGCCAATGGTTTTGTAATCGGTTTTCTTGAAATCCGGGCCGACAATCCAACCAATGTGCGAATACCAGAAACCGTAAATCTTCATCGAGTGCGGATCGGCCGGGGTATCGCTGTGGCGGTGATGGTGCCGGTGATGGGCCGCCCACCACAATGCGCCTTTCTGAGCGGAGGTCTGTGCCATGAACGCAATAACAAACTGAAACCACCGCGAAGTGGTGTACGAGCGATGCGCAAAGTAGCGATGGTAACCGGCTGTAATCCAAAACATCCGGAAGAAGTAAAGAAAAATACACACTATCCAGTCGAACAATGTAGCGCCCGTCCAGATAGCTGTCAACGGCAATAGGTGCACAAGGATAAAACTGATTTCCTGCGATAGGATGGGCTTTCTGCGTACTTCAGGAAGTTGTGCAGCTTCTGTCGTTCCGATAGAAATCAACTGGTTACCGTTTGGTATAGATAAAAAAACAAAAATAATGGTTTTAACCGATGCTCGTTGCCCGAAAAAAACAATTAAAAAGAAACGAACGTGTGTTAGTGCTGAATTCCGACAATCGGTTTTAAGACAATATTAACGTACCTTTGACGCTTGAATCACGCGGCCACCATAGCACTTTACCAGCCCATGTTGCAGGCTATTGCCTACAACCTGTTGCGCTGCAAAGCCGATGCGGAAGACATTGTGCAGGAAACTTTTCTTAAATGGTTAAGTGCCGAAAAAGAAAAAATTAACAACACTAAAGCCTATCTCATTAAAGCCGTTACCAACAACTGCCTTAACCACCTCAGCGCACTGAAACGGAAAAAAGTAGAGTATCTCGACTCCATGCACCTGCCTGAATTTTTTATAAAAATCAAAGAGTCCGGTTTCTCACACCTCGATATGGATGCGTACCTGGCCAGCGCCATGAAAGTTATCCACCAGAAACTTAAACCCCTGGAGCGTGCCGTATTCCTGCTTAAAGAGGTTTTTGATGTGGATTATGATACATTGCACAAAACGCTTGACAAAAAGAAAGACCATTGCCGGCAACTTCTGGCACGGGCCAAAAAGAAATTAAGCGAGGAAACCACAAAAATTCATGTAGAAATTCCTATGTCCACCTCGCTGCTCGAAAGTTTTAAAAGAGCCTGCCAGGGCGACACAGATGCACTTATCCAGTCACTCAAGCGCGATATCTGGTTTCAGCCTGAAAAAGAATCCTGATTTTTCCCCCACTTTGTCACAAACGGCAAGCGGATTTGTCTTACAGCAAAACAACGCCCGCTAAGGGCCAATTAACCTTGTCGTTTACATGATAATTATCGTCTTTTTTATAGCGCACTGGTACCTGTCGCTTTTCTTTCAAACGTTCTTTCTCCACCGGTATGCCTCGCACCGGGCATTTACCATGAACAAATTCACCGAGAAAATTTTCTTTGTGCTTACCTGGATCTTTCAGGGATCTAATTATTTAAGTGCCTACGGGTATGGTGTTATGCACCGCATGCACCACGCCTTTGCCGATACCGAGGATGATCCGCATTCGCCAATGTACGATGAAACCATCTGGAACATGATGTGGAAAACAAAAACCATCTATTCGGCAATTGCTAACGGCAAAATGGTGGTTGACAAACGGTTTACCGAAGGCGTTCCCAAATGGGATGCATTCGATACGTTTGCCCGGTCATGGCCATCACGGATAATGTGGGGATCATTGTACGTCTTGTTTTACTGGCAGTTTGCCACTGAATGGTGGTTGTGGCTTTTACTGCCTCTTCAGTTCGCCCTAAGCCCCATTCATGGTGCCATTATCAACTGGTTTGCACACAAATACGGCTACCGCAATTTTGAAGTAGGCGACACCTCTAAAAACTTTTTGCCGGTAGATTTTTTGATGATGGGCGAAAGTTATCACAATAATCACCACAAGCATGGCTCACGCGCCAATTTCGGGGGCATTCGCTGGCACGAAATTGACCCCACCTACCTGGTCATCCGGTTGCTCGACAAATTGCGCATTATCCGGATAAACCGGCAAAAAGAAATACGGATTGAATCGGTTAAAGCTGCTGCTTAACGACATGCGATTTATTCCGGTCTGTTTTGCCAACGAACGATCAATTCGGTAAATATTCCTATCTTTACGGATTAAATCAATTTAACACCGGCTTACGGATAACACCAAGGGCCAAAAAAAACAACTATCACTGATGAAAGAAGGAAAAGTAAAGTTCTTCAACGAAGCCAAAGGATTCGGATTTGTTAAGGACACCGCAACCAATGAAGAGTATTTTGTACACGTATCAGGCCTGATTGACCAGGTACGTGAAAATGACGAAATCACCTTCGAGGTTACACAGGGAAGAAAAGGATTGAATGCCGTGAATGTTCGGTTAGTCAATAATTAATTTTTTCCAACACACCATCAAAGCCAGGCCTAAAGTCTGGCTTTGTTTTTTCAGCATACAGGCATCATGAAGTTCTCTGATTTTAATTTCGATACCCGGCTGAACGAGGGCCTGGAATCCATGGGCTATGAAAAGCCAACACCCATTCAGCAGCAGGCCATTCCCGTTATCCTTCAGAACAAAGATGTAATCGCCTGTGCCCAGACCGGCACGGGTAAAACAGCTGCCTATATTTTACCGGTAATTCATAAAATGATGCAAACCGATCACCGGCACCTGAATACGCTGGTTATCGCACCCACCCGCGAACTGGCCCAACAAATCGATCAGCAAATTGAAGGATTCGCCTACTTTACCGGAATAAGCTCGATACCGGTTTATGGCGGAGGCGATGGCGCAGCCTGGGACCAGCAGAAGAAAGCATTAGAACAAGGAGCCGATATCATCGTGGCCACGCCCGGCCGGTTAATTGCCCTGCTGGCGGCAGGCACCACGGTATTTGACCATTTACAACACCTTATTCTGGATGAGGCCGACCGCATGCTCGACATGGGATTTTATGACGACATCGTAAAAATTGTGAGTTACCTGCCGAAAGAACGGCAAACGTTGTTGTTCTCGGCCACCATGCCCCCAAAAATCAGGGCGCTAGCTTCCCGCATATTACGCAACCCCGAAGAAATTAACATTGCCATTGCAAAACCGGCAGCCGGAATAACTCAGGAAGCATACGTGGTGTACGACAGCCAAAAGGAGAAACTGCTGGAACATATTCTTAAAACCTATTGCTGGAAAAGCATCATCCTTTTTGCCTCACGTAAAGAAACAGTAAAGAAACTGGATAGCATGTTGCGCAAAACAGGTGTTGCCGCCAAAGCCTTTCACTCCGACCTGGAACAAGCCGAACGCGAAGAAATTTTACGGGCCTTCAAAAACAAAAAGGTTAATTTTCTTG
>CAYNIH010000207.1:0-4982 GCA_964397115.1 uncultured Roseivirgaceae bacterium
TGCCCACCAGGTTGCCGGTAGGGAAGTTAAGAATGGGCGCGGAGGTATCCATGCCGTCAACCAGTTGTACGAACCTCACGTTGGCAATGGTAGCAAACCCGCGGGTGTTCATGGCCTGAAAGTTTAAACTGCCGGCATTCATTTGCACACCCGGTTGGTAAGAAACTGACTCATAAAAATCAGGTGCCGGTACGCTGCGGATGTCGAGCGACCCAACGCGGTAAGCGGTAATCGGTGCCTTCATAAATTCCGCACGCTGTCCCTGGCCAATAACCACAATTTCGTCCAGGCCAAGCGGGTCAGATTCCAGGGATACATCAATGCCTGTGGTGGCCCCGCTCACCTCGGTTTCCATGCTCCGGTACCCGATAAACGAAAAACGAAGGGTAAAAGGCGGTGTTTTGCTGGTGTTCAGGGTGTAATCCCCGTTAGCATCTGTAACGGTTCCATCGGTTGTCCCTTTAACAATAATGTTTACTCCGGGCATCGGGTTTCCTGTTTCGTCTTTCACCTTGCCGGAAACCGTGGTTTGAGCAAGGGTAACCGTGAAGCTCAGCAGCATTGTCAGTGCCAGTGCCCACGAACGTTTGTAAAACTTCTCCATACAGTTTTTTTTAGGTGATTGGTTTTTTAAAATAATTGATTGTGTTTAGTTAAGGTAAAAGGATCTTATTTGTACTATGCTGAAAAGTACAAAATTTTAATAAAAAACAAACAAACGATTGCAGTTTAGTTAAAGAGTCCCTTTAAGTACTACCTGTTTTGAGCGGTTTCCGATCGGAGGTGGTCAACCAGCCGGTCGCACAAGGCATGGGTTTGGCTGGCCATAAATTCATCGCCAGTGGCCGATAGGATGCTTTGGGCCAGTCCGCCCAGGCAGTCGATATAAAAGCGTTTCATTTCGTCAACAGGCATGTCTTTGGTCCATAGGTCAATGCGGAGGGTGTTCTTCTGGGTATCATCCCACAGCGATACGCTGATGCTTTTTGTTACGGCAGGGGCCGCCTCAGGTTTGTCGGATGCCTCCCACAGGATTTTGTCAGGAATATTGTTATGGTCGAGTTCTACTGTAAAGTTGATGTGGGTTTTGCGCATGGCGATTTGAAAATTAGATGATTTGAAAATTTGCTGATGTGTTGATTTGCTGATTTGTTTGAAGTGTTGATGTGTTGATTTGAAGATGGGATGATTTGATGATACATTTTCAAATTCGTATTTCGGGTATGTCGCCTTCTATGATGAGTTTGCCTTCGGTAGCCTTTTTTATTTGATCAATTGTGACTCCGGGTGCCCGTTCAAGAAGTTTGAACCCCCCTTCAGGCAGCACATCCAGCACGGCCAGGTCGGTAACGATTCGTTTTACGCATTTCAGGCCGGTAATCGGAAGCGTGCATTTCTTTAAAAGTTTTGACTTTCCTTCTTTGCTGCAGTGTTGCATAGCCACAATAATGTGTTCGGCCGAGGCAACCAGGTCCATGGCGCCCCCCATACCTTTTACCATTTTACCGGGTACTTTCCAGTTGGCGATATCGCCTTCTTCTGAAACTTCCATAGCGCCCAGGATGGTCAGGTCAATATGTCCACCGCGGATCATGGCAAAACTCTCAGCTGAACTGAATAGTGCCGATCCGGGCAGCATGGTGATGGTTTGCTTGCCGGCATTAATCAGGTCGGGGTCAACTTCCTCTTCGGTGGGGAAGGGGCCAATGCCCAGTAAGCCGTTTTCCGACTGCAGCACCACGTTCAGGTCTTTCGGAATGTAATTGGCCACTAGGGTGGGAATGCCAATACCCAGGTTGATGTACATGCCGTCCTTCACTTCGCGGGCGATTCGTTTTGCTATTCCTACTTTATCCAACATAAACTAATTCGATAATGAGTTGATTCGACTATTTTTTGATGTTGCAATAATTTTTGACAGTACTTTTTTTTATGCTAAGAATTTGAGCTAACTGATTTTCAGAGTTTGGATAATTTTTTGATTGATGACAGCTTTCTAACCAGTACTCCGTTTCGTCTGCCTCTTTTGCAGCGATTTTTGATTTGTGAATAAAATCTGATTTTGATTCTGCATTCTGTGCTTCACGGACATTAGCTCCTATTGATGTACCGCACCGAATTAGTTGCTTTGCAACACTAAATTTCTTAGCCGACTCAAGTTGCTCTGTAAACCTCACAATATCAAGTGCGAATTGAAATGTCAGCGTGACAATCAGGTTTTCTTTTAATTCGGGATTATATTTCTTCTTACTACTATACATCATTTAATGAGTATTGACATGGCAATCAATAAATCAACGAATTAACGAATTGTTCTTTGTTCAATCCGTTTCTCATAGTTCTTCCCTTGAAAAATTCGTTGCACGTAAATTCCTGGCGTGTGGATGCAGTTGGGGTCCAGTTCGCCAACAGGCACAAGTTCCTCCACTTCGGCAATGGTAATTTTTCCGGCTGCGGCCATCATGGGGTTAAAATTCCGCGAGGTTCCTCGGTAAATCAGGTTACCGGTGGTGTCGCCCTTCCAGGCTTTCACGAGCGAAAAATCGGCTCGAAGCCAATGCTCAAGCAGGTAGCGTTTGCCATGAAATTCGCGCACCTCTTTGCCCTGTGCCACTTCGGTGCCTACGCCTGCAGGGGTGAAAAAGGCGGGTATTCCTGCGCCACCGGCCCGGCACCGCTCGGCAAGCGTACCCTGCGGAATCAATTCTACCTCCAGTTCACCGGATAATAACTGGCGCTCAAACTCCTCATTTTCACCGACATACGAGGATATCATTTTCTTCACCTGCCGCGTCTTCAGCAAAAGCCCGATGCCGAAATCGTCTACACCGGCATTGTTGGAGATACAAGTGAGCCCCTTCACCCCTTTGCGAAGAAGGGCGGCAATGCAGTTTTCAGGTATGCCCGATAAGCCAAACCCGCCCAACATGAGTACGGCATTATCCGGAATGTCGCGGACAGCCTCATCAGCGTCTTTTACAACTTTATTGATCATAACAAATGGCTTTAGATAATGCTAATTCATAGTTAATATCCGCAAGGCCTCTGTTCTGTCTTGTTCCAGTTCTATTCGTAAATCCTCAAGGTCGTTGAATTTTGTATCCCTACGGATTAGAGAATAAAAATAAACGGTTAAAGTTTCACCATAAATTTCCTTGTTGAAATTAAAAACGTTCACCTCAATCGATTTTTTATTTCCACCAACGGTAGGGCGGTAGCCAATGTACAGCATGCCGTTATACGTTTCATTACCGTAGGCAACCGTTACCGCATAAATGCCATCAGCGGGTATAAGTTTATGCTTTGAATCTACTTCGATGTTGGCAGTAGGGAACCCGATAAGCCTTCCGATTTTGTCGCCTTTAATAACACGGCCTGTAAGCAAGTAGGGTTTGCCCAACAGTTGGTTGGCCGAGAGGATATCACCCTGTTCGAGCGCGTACCGTATTTTGGTTGAA
Organism: uncultured Roseivirgaceae bacterium; assembly: GCA_964397115.1. GTDB lineage: Bacteria > Bacteroidota > Bacteroidia > Cytophagales > Cyclobacteriaceae > UBA2336. The sequence goes on from CAYNIH010000207.1 coordinate 3,459, forward strand.
CTTACCGCAACATGGTCAACCTCCTGACGGGGTATTTCCTCCACTTCGAAGCCGTATTGCGGGGCGTTGGCTTTTAACTCTTCAAAACTGCCTTCGCGGTTATGCCCGAACCGGTGGTCGTACCCGATGACCAGTTTTTTTGTGCCGATGGTTTGAACCAGAATTTTTGTTATAAAGTCAACCGAGGATAGATTGGAGAACTCACGGGTAAAGGGTATGCGGATCAGGTGCTGAATGCCCTGCTCTTTTATTAACTCGGCCTTTTCTTCAAATGTGTTTAAGAGGCGCAGGCTGTTATCCTCCGGGTGGAGTACCAACCGGGGGTGGGGCCAGAAGGTGATAACCACGGTTTCACCACCGTGTTTTTGGGCGATTTCTTTAATCCGGGTAAGGATGCGCTGATGCCCAAGGTGTACGCCATCAAATGTTCCGCTGGTAACAACGGCATAGGGCAACCGGCTGAAGTCATCGAGGTGGTAATATATTTTCATTAAATCATTTCCGGGCTTTGGGCATCGGTAAGTCGGTAGTTTCCGATGCGGGTACGGCAAAGTTGCGAAAGATGCGCACCAACACCAAGAGCCTCGCCCAGGTCGCGCACCAGGCTGCGGATGTAGGTGCCTTTGGAGCACACAATGGTAAACTTCGCCTCGGGTAATTTCAAATCGGTGATGGTAAATTCCTTTACAAACACTTCGCGCGGTTGAAGAACCGGTTCCTTCCCTTTACGGGCCAGAGCATACGCCCGCTTGCCGCCAATGCGTATTGCTGAGTGGGCTGGTGGTATTTGTAAAATGGATCCTGTTAATTTTTTGGCGGCTTGCTGAACAGCATGAAGCGTAAGATGGCTAACGTCCTTTTTCTCGGAGACCGGGGTTTCAAGGTCGTGCGATGGGGTGGTTTGCCCGAGAATCAGTGTGCCGGTGTACTCTTTTTCCAGCCCCATAAATTCTTCGATGCGCTTGGTCATTTTACCGGTGCAGATGATCAGCAGGCCGGTGGCCAGCGGATCGAGTGTTCCTGCATGGCCTATCTTTTTAATCCCCAGTGAATACCGCAGTTTATTCACTACATCAAACGAAGTCCATCCCAATGGCTTGTTAATGAGCAGCAGGCGGTCGTCCGGGCCAGGCGGCATGTCCATTTATACAAGGGCTAAATCAACGCCAAGGTGGTAAAGCAGCAGAATGAGTAATCCTACCCCGATGCGGTAGTAGCCAAACACCTTAAAGCCGTGCCGGGTGAGGAAGCTGATAAAGGATTTAATGGCCAGCATGGCAACAACAAACGAAACTACATTTCCGCATAACAGAAGAAGGGCTTCAGCGGCTGAGACGGCTGTACCTGATTTGGCAAAAGAAAAAAGTTTATAAGCAGCCGCTGCAAACAAGGTAGGCACGGCCAGGAAAAATGAAAATTCAGCCGCATTTTTTCTGCTCAGGTTTTGAGTAAGCCCCCCGAAAATGGTAGCTGCCGACCTGGAAATTCCCGGAACCAATGCCAGGCATTGAAACAATCCTATTT
>CAYNIH010000208.1:0-4933 GCA_964397115.1 uncultured Roseivirgaceae bacterium
CTGCTTTTTAAAATGCACGGTCACCAGGCCAATGTCATCCTGCTTGCCGGTCCAACTCCGGTAAAAATTTTCCGCAATCACCTCGTACAGGATCTTCAGCTAAGCCCGGATAAGCTGAATAAGCCGATTGATTTCTCCAAAGAAGCCTTTATTAAAAACCAGCACAACCTCGGGCAAACTTACTTTACGTTCGGTAAACGGGCGTGGCAATATTTGGCATCGCAGCACTTTTATGAAAAACCGGTTGAAGAAAGATGGAGCCTCTTTACCAGGCTGATTGCCCTGTTGGAAAAGCCAACCTATTACCTTATTAAAACAGATGAAGAGGTGTTGTTTTCACTCCTTCCGGAAGCGGACATCATGACAACCTTCTCAAACCCTGTTGCCGCCATCAACGAATTTTTTGCATGGTACCATTCAACCCGCGCACTGGTAACAGAAAAACAACAAGGAGTTCACCTGTTGCAAACCCGGATAAACCAGGCAAGAGCCTACATTGAACGCAACACCGCTAAACTGGAAGAACTAAAAAAAGACAATCCTTTCAGCATCTGGGCCGACCTGCTGATGGCTAACCTTTCGACCCTTCAAGGCGGTGAAGAAGCGGTAGTACTGCCAAACTTTTATTACAACAACCAACCCGAAAAAATCAAACTAAAAAAAGAACTCTCTGTTCAGAGAAATGCAGAAATCTATTATCGCAAAGCCAGGAACCGGGCACTGGAAATAACCCGGTTAACCGAAGCCCTTACCGGTAAACAACATCAGTTGGTAAATTTTCAAATTCAGTTGGCACAACTTCAGCAAGCCAGCCAGGTACAGGCTGTAAGGCAGTTAACCGAAGCATTCGGGTTAACCCCTATTGAAAAAGAAAGCGAAGCCACGCTGCCGTACCGGGAAGTTGAATTTGGCGGCTTTAAGATTTGGATTGGAAAAAATGCGAAGGCCAACGATGCGCTGATACAAAAATTTTCATACAAAGAAGATTTGTGGCTGCACGCCAAAGATGTTGCCGGGTCGCACGTGTTGATAAAATACCAGGCAGGTAAGCCCTTTCCGAAACCGGTTATTGAGCGTGCGGCACAACTGGCTGCCTATCATTCCAAACGAAAAACCGAATCGCTTTGCCCGGTTACTGTAACCCCAAGAAAGTATGTGCGCAAACGAAAGGGCGATCCTCCGGGCGCGGTGGTGGTGGAGAAGGAACGTGTGTTGCTGGTAGCGCCTGCCGGACCGTAGGGATCAATTTCATTACACGCCTCCGGTATTCAGTTCACTTTACCACATTAATACGCAGCGTGTTGGTGCGTTGCCGTTCCTGGATGGGCATACTGGCCAGCACAATAAAAATATCGCCCGGATTCACGTGGCCTTCCTGTTTTAATATTTTCTCCACATCGGCAATGGTTTCATCCGTAGAGTTATGCTTGTCGTAATGGTAAGCGCGTGCACCCCAAACCAGGTTAATGGTATTGAGCAGCGATTTATTTCCGGTAAACACAAAGATGTTGGTGTTGGGCCGGTGCGATGACGACTTAAATGCGGTGTAACCCGAAGAGGTCATCCCCACAATGGCTTTCGCACCAACATCTTTAGCTAGTTTGCAGGCGGCCAGCACCAGGCTGTCGTTGAGGTAAATGGGCGATTTGGGATCAACTTCGCGGAAGCGGTAGTACATCTTCTCATTTTTTTCAACCGAGGCAATGGTACGCACCATGCTCCGGATTACCTCAATCGGGTATTTACCGGCAGCCGTTTCGGCCGAGAGCATCACGGCATCGGCACCGTCCATCACTGCATTGGCCACATCGTTGGTCTCGGCACGGGTCGGCCGCGGGTTTTCAATCATGCTCTCCATCATCTGGGTAGCTACAATAACCGGCTTGGCGGCCTTATTGCATTTCTCAATGAGCATCTTCTGCACCATGGGAACTTCTTCGAGCCAGATTTCTACGCCCAGGTCACCGCGGGCTACCATCACCGCATCCGTAGCATTGATGATGTCATCAATGTTGCTCAGTGCTTCGGGTTTTTCAATTTTGGCAACAATACGCGATGTGGACTTTTTCCTTTCAATGATATCGCGTAGTATTTTAATGTCCTGCGCTTTGCGCACAAACGACAGGGCAATCCACTCAATGTTATTTTTGAGTCCAAACTCCAGGTCTTCCAAATCTTTTTCGGTAAGCGAAGGGGCGGTTACCTTACTAAAGGGAAGGTTAATGCCTTTGCGCGATTTGAGCGTTCCGCCATAAACCACTTCTGTTACAATATCCACATCGCGCACCTCAACAACCTTCAGTTCAATTTTGCCGTCATCAATCAGCACCAAATCGCCAACCTTAACGTCTTTTGGAAGATTCTTATAGGAGGTACTGGCTATTTCGTTTGTTCCTACCAACTCGCGCGTGGTGATGATGAAGGTTTGCCCGCGTTCTATTGTCACATCGGGTTTCATTTCCTGGATGCGGATTTTCGGACCTTGCAGATCGAGCAGCAGGGCTACAGTAGAGCCCAGCTCTTCGTTGATCTCGCGCACGGAATCAATCACCTTCTGGTGATCAGCGTGGGAGCCGTGCGAAAAGTTGAGCCGGAACACATCCACCCCTTCCTTAACCAGGGCGCGCAGCATGTCTTTTGAATTAGATGCCGGCCCGATGGTGGCCACAATTTTTGTTTTGTTGTACGAAATCTTTTCGGTCATCATCGGTTAAAAAATAAAATTCACTTTCGACTTCAGACCCTCCAGCGGGATAGGCGCAACCAGTTCAACCACCGGAAGGGTACGCAGCGTTTCACACAGCCGGGCGGTAAACGCCGGGTCTTCTGCCTGGGTCAAAAGTATAAAATCGAAGTGAGGAAATTCAGGCACCAAAAGGTGCTTTGAGGTTGCCGGATCGATAGGTTTGTTTTTAAACAGTTTCAATCGGTTGAGGCGGGTTTCGTACGAAAAAAAATTAAAATATTTTTCACCTTCTTTTTTAAAGCCCACGGCCAGATCGGGCTGGCGCACCAGGTGAAAGCCTGTTTGCTGGTTAATGGCCCACGCCAGTTTGTACCCTTTTGCTGTGCTGGCTATACCGGTCAGTTCAAAGTTGTAGTGGTACTCAATAACCAGCTTGTTTTTCTTCATTTTCAATCGTGAAAGTGGCAGTTTTCACCGTGCCGGAGGGCTTTAAAAAAGTTTGACAATATTGCATTAAATTTCTTTCTTTGCACTGAATTTTTAAAATCCTAAAACTTACAAACATGTCTGAAATCGCACAAAAAGTAAAACAGATTATCATTGACAAACTGGGCGTTGAAGAATCTGAAGTTACTCCTGAAGCAAGTTTTACAAACGACCTTGGCGCTGACTCTCTTGATACTGTCGAACTGATCATGGAGTTCGAAAAAGAATTTAACATCTCCATTCCTGACGATCAGGCTGAAAATATTTCAACTGTTGGCCAGGCTATTTCTTACCTGGAGCAAAACGTAAAGAAATAAAAGGGCGGCTACGCTCCTTGAACTCAATTTTTAAACATGACCTTAAAACGAGTAGTCGTTACGGGGCTCGGTGCACTCACACCCGTTGGCAATACCCTTTCCGAATATTGGGAAGGGTTGAAAAAGGGTATCAGCGGAGCTGCACCCATTACGCGCTTTGACGCTGCTCAGTTCAAGACCAGGTTTGCCTGCGAAGTCAAGAACTTCGACATCGGCAACTTTATGGATAGGAAAGAGGCCCGTAAGATGGACCCCTTTGCCCAGTATGCCATGGTGGTTGTTGACGAAGCAATAAAGGATTCGCAGCTTCCTTTAACCGAAATCAACCCGAACCGCGTAGGCGTTATCTGGGGTTCGGGCATTGGCGGCCTGCTCACCTTTCAGGAAGAAGTAAAAACGTATGCCAAAGGCGATGGCACACCCCGCTTCAACCCGTTCTTCATTCCGAAAATGATTCCCGATTTGAGTGCAGGCCATATTTCCATCAAGTACGGCTTCCGCGGGCCCAACTTTGTAACCGTTTCTGCGTGCGCCTCATCAACCAATGCGCTGTACGATGCCTTTACCTACATCCGGCTAGGCAAAGCCGATGTAATTGTTTCAGGAGGATCGGAAGCAGCCGTATGCGAAGCGGGTGTTGGCGGATTTAACGCCATGAAAGCATTGAGCGAGCGCAACGATGACCCGGCAACGGCCTCACGACCTTACGATAAAGACCGCGATGGGTTTGTGCTGGGCGAAGGGGCGGGCGCCTTAATTCTTGAAGAGTACGAACACGCCAAAAAGCGCGGGGCGAAAATCTATGCCGAAGTGATTGGGGGTGGCATGTCGGCCGATGCTTACCACATTACCGCACCCCACCCCGAAGGAGCCGGCATTACCCAGGTGATGTTCAACGCTCTTGACGATGCCGGCATTGCTCCAACTGAAGTTGACTACATCAACACTCATGGCACCTCTACCCCGCTTGGCGACATCGGTGAACTCAAAGCCATCCAGCAGGTGTTTGGCGAGCATGCCTATAAGATGAACATCAGTTCAACCAAATCCATGACCGGCCACCTGTTGGGTGCGGCAGGCGCCATTGAGAGCATCGCCTGCCTGCTGGCCATTAACCAGTCAGTAATTCCACCCACCATCAACCATTTTACCGATGATGAAGGGCTGGACCCAAAGCTTAACCTTACGTTTAACAAAGCCCAGCACCGCGAGGTAAAGGTTGCCCTAAGCAATACCTTTGGCTTTGGCGGCCATAATTTCTCCATCCTCTTTAAAAAGGTTTAATCCTTTCCTTACCCGATGCCGCGTCATCTTACTTTTTCGTGTTATCTTTCGTATCGGTAAAACGAATTCAGCGCAGTGGTGTGGCGTTTACTTAAAATCCCTAAAAACAAATCCGCTACCGAAAAAAAACTGATTGCCGCCATTGAAACCGTGGCCGGCT
>CAYNIH010000209.1:0-4914 GCA_964397115.1 uncultured Roseivirgaceae bacterium
GCAAAGCACCCGGTGCTTGCCGGATGGCTTCATACATGCTATTGATTTTCTGGTATGATTCGAGGGCACTTTTCCATTTGGTGGTGGAGTTGGAAGCAATTTGGTTTTGGGCATCCGTTTCGAGCCACTCTACTGCCATGGGGTAGCTGCTGCGTAGGATTTCTTTCGATTTGCTATGGTCGGGGTTTTGCCGCAACCGGCCGATGGCCTGCATCACCGCGCCATAGTAATCGCCCCGTTCAAAGGCCTGTTTGCCCGATGAGCAGGCGATTAATAAACTAAGTACCGAAAGGTAGAGTGTATTCCGCAGCATAAGCTTTTATTGAAATGTTTGCAAAACAAGTGCCCGAATTTAGGCAGTTATTACGGTTCGAACGGAAAAAAATATAAAAGAATATCGTCAATGGTATCGCGCCAGTTACCCCATGAATGCCCCTGAGGTGTTTGTGTGTATCGGTAGGTGCAGGTGTTCTTTTCAAAGCTGGATTTCATTTTCTGGGCTCCTTCAAGGGCATCGTTAATGGTGCCGCTGGTCAGGTAAATCTTCACCGGTGGGCTTTGGGGGTTGTTGCAAAACCTATAAATGTCGGGTTTAAACCAAAAGGCTGGCGATTGAATGCCGGCCATTCCAAAAACATCAGGCTTGGCAAAGGCAAAGTAAGCTGCTGTGAGCCCGCCCATGCTTGTTCCGATAATGGCTCGCTGGGCAGGTGTGGCCGATATCCGAAGCTTTGACTCAACCTGCGGAATAAATTCCTCAGTAAAAAACGACAGGTAATTTTTATTCATGGCCAGTTCCTGCATCCTCCGGTTGTTCGACCGGTTCACCGGTTCGCGGTGGTCAACCAGTACAACGAGTAGTGGCCTGATTTTTTTCTGAGCGTTCAGGTTGTTGAGTATTGTTTGTACGTTTCCCAGCCGTTCATGAAGGTATTCATAGCCATCCGTAAAGTAAGCGATGGCATAATGGTTGTCCGGAGCGTAATCAGCCGGATAATAAACGGAATAGGTAACCTGGTATCCGAGGATTTTGCTCGTAAAGAGGATATCCTGTTCCAGTCGTCCATTGGGTATTCCGGGCACAGCCACCGTATAGGGGTCTTCCTTCCATTTTGGCATCCTTAACTCGGAATTCGGACTTCCTCCGCCAACACCCGACCATTGCTGATAGGGGTTTGCCGGGTCAATAATCCAGTTGTTATCATCGATAAAAATTTTGTAGTCCAGCCGGGCATCAACCGGAAATGAAGCTTTGCAGATCCACAAGTCGGTTCCTGGGATTCGTGATCCGGAAAACGATTCGGCAGTATTGTATCCCCAGTTGTTAAAATCGCCCCGCCAGGCTACACGATTGGCCTCACTACGGAAAAGAAACAAAACAGAGTCTCCGGCTACTACCGGTATCTTATGGTTAGCAACCAGCGAAGTCCAGAGATGATTTAATTCTTCGTTGCGCTGAGAATTTGACTCAATTTGGCTGATGCGTTTAATTTCGGCTGATACTGAGTGAAGAAAAAAATAATCCTGAGCGTAAAGCCGGCAGGCAAGCAAGCAGCAGAGCAAGATAATATAGTTCATTTTGTTTGCCTAATGCTTATCTCTTCGCGATCATTGACTGCTAAGCTTAATAAACCTGAAATCATCATCGAAATACCTCCGGTAATCAAGATGTAAATTTCTTCGCCATTAAAAGCATTGTTGAGCAAAAATCCGAGAACGGTTCCGGCTATAATCTGAGGGATTACAATAAAGAAATTAAATACACCCATGTAGTATCCCATTTTTTCGGAAGGTAATGACCCGGAGAGCATGGCATAGGGAATGGAGAGGATACTGGCCCAGGAAATACCCACTCCGATCATGGAAAGCACCAGCAAGTTGGGGTTTTGTAAGAAATAAAATGAAACCAGCCCCAGTCCCCCCAACGTCAGCGCCAGCAGGTGCGTTATTTTTCTGCTGGTATATTTAGCGACAACCGGTAATATCAGAGCGGTTAGGGCAGCCACCCCGTTGTAAACTGCAAACAGGAAATTTACCCAGTCGGCCCCGTCATTATAGGCCTGCCCGGTTGAATCGGTGGCGTTGAAAAAATATTTTGTTACTACTGGTGTTGTGTAAATCCACATAGAGAAAAGTGCAAACCATGAAAAAAACTGAACGCGTGCCAGTTGCACCATGGTTTTGGGCATGTTCAGAAAATCGTTTGCCATGTGCACCAGGCCGAGGTAGGACCGGTTCTGCCGGATGTAGAGACCTGAAATAAGAAAAAGCGTACCAAAGAGGATAAGTCCTCCCGGCAGCACGTACAGTTCTTTTTCCACATTCCGGTTAAGGATAAGCGCTGCAATGATTATTCCGATCAGGACAAGTGCAAATCCATATTTAAAAAATCTTTTTTGGCTGCCTGCCTCGTTTTCCAGCTTTCGCTTTTCCCGGCTTCTAAGTTTTTCGTGTTGTTCGGGTGTTGGCGGATATTCTTTGGTGCTGAACACCGTCCACATAACCGTAATAAACAACACCAGTGCCCCCACGTAAAACGAATACTTTACTGAATCAGGCACTATGCCTTCGGCAGCCGTGTTGGGAATCGCTAACCAGTTAGAAAAAATGTAGGGCAGGAGGGAAGCCACCACCGCACCGGTGCCGATGAAAAAACTTTGCATGGCAAAGCCGGTTGTACGCTGGGCAGGCGGCAACATATCGCCTACAAAGGCCCTAAAGGGCTCCATGCTGATGTTGATGGATGCATCCATGATCCACAGCATCCCCACCGCCACCCATAAGGCCGGTGAGTTGGGCATGAAGCAAAGGGCCAGCGAGGCAAGGATAGCCCCAACAGTAAAATAGGGCCGCCTGCGGCCCCATTTAGGATGCCAGGTACGATCGCTGTAAAAACCAACAATCGGCTGAACGATTAAACCGGTAATGGGAGCGGCCAGCCAATAGGCAGCAAGGTCTTCTGGTTGTGCATTGAGGGTTTGAAAAATGCGGCTGGTATTGGCATTTTGCAAGGCGAATCCAAACTGAATTCCTAAAAAGCCGAAACTCATGTTCCAGATTTGCCAGAAACTGAGCCGAGGTTTACTGATGGGGTTGATTGGGTTCATGGTGTATCGGTTTGCCAGGATAAGTGAAAATCGTTGGCGGGGTTTTCAAACAAAACGGACTGAACCGGTTCCTCCGGTGCTGGTTCAGGTTCATTAATCGGGTCATATTTTTCAAGGGGTTCAAAAAATCGGTTTACGCCCTTCACCACATGGTGCGAGTTGCCGTTAACCGTTACCTGATTTAATCCGGGAAAGCCATGGAACACCACCTGTATTTTTTGAATACCCTCATTGAATCCCGGATAGGATGACTTAATCACGGCTAATTTTTTTTCTGTGCAGGTAAGTTCAATGCTCCAGGTTGAAAAATAACCTTTTTTGTAATCAAAAGTTTGGCCATCATCCCAGTATGAAATAAACGTTGATACCTTTTTGGAATAGTAAAGGTGGAGTTCCAGCGTGTCGGAGGGCGAGTGGGTGGTATAACCCGGTTCCTGCATGGGGATGATTGCCCCTTCTTTAACAAAAACCGGAAGCCGGTACAACGGACATTCTATTAATATTTCCTGTGAACCGGTGTAGGACTGGCCGTCATAAAGCGAGTACCAGTTTCCTGGTGGGAGATAAACTTTGGTAATGTCCTTTGTACTTTCAACCGGGGCTACCAACAGCGAAGGTCCAAACAGGTATTGATGATGAAATTGGAGATCATAAACCTTTGAGTCGTGCGTGTAATCAATGGCCAGCGAACGCTGAACGGGCATTCCGTTTTGCGAGGCTTCATAGAATAATGAGTAGAGGTAAGGCATTAAGCGATAACGCAAACGAATATAGTTACGGCAGATTTGTTCGGCTTCTTCTCCGTAGGTCCACGGCTCGGTATCGCGCGAGTTAATCATGGAGTGGCCCCTGAAGAATGGAGAAAAGCTGCCGATGGAGAGCCAGCGGGTAAACAGTTTGCTATCGGCATTGCCCACAAAGCCGCCAACATCGTAGCCGGCAAAAGCAATTCCTGTTAAGCCCATGCTGTTCACCAGTCGCACGCCCAGCATCATGTGCTCGTCATAGGCTACGTTATCGCCCGTCCATACAGCAGCGTAGCGCTGTATGCCTGAAAATCCAGACCGCGTAAGGTTGAAGGGTCGCTTTCCGTTTAGAAGTTGAACAGTTCCTTCATAGGTGCTGCGTGCCATCATCAGTCCGTAGATATTGCGCCCCTTCCGCATAGTAGCTTTTTTACCCTCAAAATCAAGTTCAATGTTTTCGGGCAGCATGTGTCCCCAGGTGGCGATTTCGTTCATGTCGTTCCAGAATCCATCAATGCCTAAATCGGTATAGGATTTCAGCTGGTTGCTCCACCAGGCTCTTGTTTCGGGTTTGGTAAAATCCGGAAAGTGGCACCAGCCGGGCCAAACCTGGCCGGTGTAGCAAGTGCCATCGGGATATTTTAAGAATACATCGCTTTTTGCTCCATCTTCATAGGCTTCATATCCTTCTTCAACTTTTATTCCCGGGTCGCACATTACCACGACATGAAATCCCATATCGCTCAATGCGTTGAGCATGGCTTTCGGATCGGGAAAGTTCTTTTTATCCCAGGTAAAGATTTTGTATTTCTCCATGTAATGGATGTCGAGCACCATCACATCGCAGGGTATTTTTTTTTCGCGGAAGGTGTTGGCGATGGTTAGCACCTCCTTATCGGGATAATAACTGTAGCGGCATTGCTGGTAGCCAAGGCTCCATTTGGGCGGGAGTTCCATGCGCCCGGTAAGGTGGGTGTATTGGCGGATAACGTCAGCCACGGAAGTTCCGTAAATAAAATAGTAATCCATATTGCCCTGGTCGGCCGCAAAACTTGCGAACC
>CAYNIH010000210.1:0-4887 GCA_964397115.1 uncultured Roseivirgaceae bacterium
TTGTACGTATCACGATACACAAAAGCAAATCCATCAGTATCCGAAAACACATCCCTGCCAAATGCCACGTAGGGCCTTTCATAACCAAGGTAACCCAACACCGATGGCATAATGTCGATGTGTTGCACCAGGTTGTTTTCAATGCCGGTAAGGGAATTGTCGGGCCTGAAAAAAAATATCGGGACACTGTGCAGGCCCCACACCGTGCGCGATTCGGGAAATACAATATCTGATGAACAATGATCGGCCGTAATCACAAACAGGGTGTTGGTATACCAAGGCATTTTCTTAGCCTTTTCAAAAAACTTACGGAGGGAATAATCTGTGTATTGAATGCACTTTAAAATCGGTTGTTCACCGCCTTTGAATAATGGCTCAAATTCAGCCGGAATTTTAAACGGATGATGGGAACTTACCGAAAACATGACGGACAGAAAAGGCTGAGGAAAGCTATGGAGTTGGTCGGCATAAAACGAAAAAAATTTATCATCCCAAATGCCCCACATCCCGTCAAAATCCGCATCGTTGCCATATTCATTCATTCCATAATAATGGTCGAAGCCGGCAAGGTTCATAAACGCATTAAAGCCCATCGACCCGTTGGGAGCACCATGAAAGAAGGAAGTGTGATACCCCTTTTCTCTCAGTAAAGTACCCAATGCCCGGATTTTGTTGTTTGAAAACGGGGTGAGCACATAAGGAATATCAACAGAAGGGATTCCGGCAATTACTGAAGGAAGTCCGTCAATAGACTTGCGGCCGTTGGCAAACGAATGGGTAAATGTTTTACTGTGTTGCAGCAGCGAATCAATAAAAGGCGTATATCCCTTGTACCCGGGCTTTTGGTTGTTGAGCGATCCAATAAATTCTCTCGAAAAACTTTCCAGAATAATAATCACTACGTTATAGGGCCGGTAGCGGGTGGTATCCGCTAGCCGGTGCACAGGGTTGTAAATTGTCTCAGCCTCCTCATCAGCACTAAAATAATTTACCTTTTGAATTTTGGTTTTGCCCAGCGTGCGGAATATGGCAAACGGTGTATTGAGTACAATGTTCACTTCGTTTGCCTGGGTAACAAATTCACCGGCATTGCTTAACGTAATAGGCCGGGTGCTGTGCCTGAAGCCTCCCCGCACACCGCCAATAAAAATATAGACGAGCAATGGAAGGCTCACCACTCCTAACCCGTAATAGGCTATCCTGTTCTTTATTTGCGGACCGGAAATACGAATGCGTTGGTCAAACCAAAATAACAGCCACACCAGTCCAATCCAGAAAATCACGGCATACCAATAGTCGTACAGAAACCGAAACCCCAACTCACCCAGGTTCTGTTCATTTTGGAATTGCCGAAAGATATCGGCCGTAGTTCTTCTCAGGGTAAACCGGTAATAGATAAAGTCGGCTACATTAGCCGCAAGGGCAATGCTGTTAAATAAGATAAATACAATTTTAACCATGCGCTGGTACCAGGTGGTAAACCTGAGGTCAACCGGGAGGATCATCATTAAAATCACCGGAGCATTTACGTACAGCACAGCGGTTAGATCAAACTTCAGTCCCCCGTAAAGAATTCTGAAAAAACCGCCTGGCGTTACCTGCGGAAAGTAAGAGTAGTTATAGATATAAAATCCGACACGGCACACAGAAAAGAGCAGCATTACAATAAGCAGGCGCTGTATCAGGGCCAGATAAATGTTGTCGCGCACTTTTACACCATCCATAACCGTTATCCTTCTCAACATAGCGCAGCGAATTAAGGAAAAATCAAAGAATTTTAACCAGTAAGTTAACCTTTTAACTATCAATGAGTTATCGGGGTTAGAGATTAATTATTATTTTGCTCTTTAAAGAACCTTCTTTTAATGACCACCAAACCTAAACCTGTCGTCATTCTGGTGTTGGCCCTTACCCTTTTCAGTGCAGAGAGGCTTCATGCGCAGGAGGTTCATTCCATTGGCTTATTCACAGGGTTAACCGTACCCTATACGTGGGACGAGGGCATACAGAAAGATCCTCGGTATCGGGAAAAGTACCAGATTCGCTTTGCCCCGATTGGCTTCCATTATGGTATTGATTACCCGGGATACGGCTTTACGTTCGATCCGGCTGTTTTTACCACGGGCCAATATTTTAATGTGGTGAATGTGGCAGGCGGCCAGGTTGGTGAACGCAAAATTGACCTCAGCTACATCCATGCACCGTTTGGTTTTAAGTTGCATATGATTGACCTTGGCTTTTTTAAGGTAAGTTTTGTTGCCTCAATAAGCGCAGCCTTTATGCTCAGGGGGCAGGAAACAATCGCCCACTCCGATGCTATTTTGAAGTTTCAGCCAGCAGTGCTTCCCATCCTCCCACCGGATTATACACCTACTTTTCTGGGGTCAACCGAAATCATCGTACCGGTTGTAACCGATTTGAAGTTGCTGAAGGTCTCTGATTTTAACCGATTCCAGGCCTATGGAGCCATCGGCTTTCGCACAGATTGGGATGTTACAGAAACCCTGCGCCTGAGCCTTGACTTTCGGGGCAGTTATGGTATTCTTGAACCACGCAAGTCGGGGTATTTGGACCTGGTAAACAATTATCAGGCCCTGTACGATTTGCCAGGGGATCGAAGGGATCTATTGGTATTGTTCACGGTGGGTGTTTCCCGTACCAACGAAATCGATCCAAAGGAAAAGCGCGCCATTGTTAACAAACGCAAAGAAAGGAGGCCGGCAAAAACCCAAAAGTATCCTTGGCCCGGACCGCGCAAAACAAAGCCGAGAGATAAATAATATATGCAAAGGAAAACCGTGCTGATCACCGGAGGCGGGGGCAACCTCGGAATGGCAGCCATTACCCATTTTTTAAACAAGGGTTGGAGGGTTATTGCCACGGTGTCGCCAGGAAAATCACTTCCCGGCTTTTTTCATAAGGATCTTCATATGTATGCGATAGACCTTACGGATGAAGATGCTGTTTCCGGCTGGCTACAAACCCTTATTTCCGAGTTCCACCAGATTAACGCAGCACTGCTGTTGGCCGGGGGCTATCAGGGCGGTACGTTAGCAGATGCTACGCAGGAACAACTCAGGCGTATGTTTACACTGAATGTGGAAACAGCCATGAATGTGTTGCGCGTGGTTTTTTTTCATATGAAAGCCCGTCAGGAAGGCCGGATAATTTTTATAGGTGCAAAGCCAGCGCTTGAAGCAACGGCAGCAGGGCATGCGATAGCCTATGCCCTTTCAAAAGCTCAACTCATTAAGCTGGCAGAATTTGTTAATGCGCTTGGAAAAGAAAACGGGGTTGCCGGTTATTGCCTGGTGCCTGAAATTATTGACACCCCCCAAAACAGGGCAGCCATGCCAAAAGCCGATTACGGCAGGTGGATAAAGCCAGATAAAATGGCCGAAATAATGCTGCAGTTATGCGATGAACAAATCTTCGTTACCGAGAACATTATCAGGCTCTATTGAGTATAAATTAAAATACCTTAAAATCAACCCTCCGGTGTCTCTGATGATCATCGTTTTTGCCGGCTGTTGAGGCATGTTCTTCGCCATAGCCCACCACTGAAATCTGATCGTCCGGCACACCCATATCGTGCATGAGCTTCCTTATTTTTTGAACACGCTTTATCGACAACTGCACATTGTAGCTATCGGCCCCCTGGCTGTCGGTGTGCCCTTCAATAAGGATATGCCTTCCCTGCAAGGCATATTCAACCGCATAGAGAAAGGGTTCCGTATCAACCATGGCTAGTTCATCCTGATTAAAGTTGAAGTACAATGGCTTCAGTTCAATGGCTTCGCCCTCCTTCCGGTTTTTAAGGCTCTCCATCACATTCTTCCGGATTTCGGCATGCTTGGCCGAAGTGGGAACGGGCAAATGGTTTTCAGCCAGTACGCGATCCTCGAGGTTTTCGGTTTGAGCCTGAACCTGGTCGTTCACTCTATTTTCGGCTACTGGTTTGATTTCAGGCTTTGGATAAACACGTGCATAACCGGGAGGGTCCATTTCGGCCATGGGCTTATACTTAACCCGGTCACGGGAAACGTTTATCGGATGGGCTTTCGGTTTGGAGGTGCGTTTCCGCTCCAAAATAGTACAGGCATCGGCATAGTAAGCGAATTGACTGCGATACCGCTCCTTATAGTGCCGGGCTTTATTCCGTTGAAAAGCGCTTTGCCCATATGCGGAACCACCATTAATCAGGCAGGTAGCCAGAATGAATCCGAAAATCTGAAATACCTTCATGGGATCTGTTTTTTTGAAGGCAAGTTGAGTCAATGACCGGCATCATACTCGGTAATTTTTTGCTAAATCCTACATCCGTAAAAAAGCGGGCAACAAAACAACGATTACCAAAACAAAACGGCCATCCCGCCTGGCAGGACAGCCGTTTATCAAACAACCCAAAAAATTAACGCTTTACTTTCCTATCAAACTCATCTCTCCGCGCAGATGCACGGTAAGCTGCAGGTGCTTCCATCTCGGCCATGGGCTTAAATTTCACTTTTTTCACTGAAACCCGAATATTTTCCGTCTGGTTACGTTTACGAGCCAGTTGCTGGCAACCGTTTTTTGCTTTAATCACCTTATGACGAGGGGGCTGGGCTTCAGCAGCAACTGAAAGCATGATACCGAGCAAAATAACAGCAACTAAAACGACTACCTGTCTTAAACGGGACGAAATTTTAGCGTTTGCGATTTCTTTAAATTCCAATCCGCTCATCATCACCATGCTGTCTAAGAGATTATGTCACAAAATTGGCGAATCGGTAAGTTCCTAGCTTAACAATACCGTTTCAAACCCTACATCGGTAGGTAAATGCCTCAACTAAACAGTGGCGCCTATTCACTGTGTAAAAAGCCATTAAATAGTATAAAAGCGGGGTG
>CAYNIH010000211.1:0-4880 GCA_964397115.1 uncultured Roseivirgaceae bacterium
TCATGAAAAAGACCGTATTGATTGCACTGGCATCGGTGATGCTGGTGGGGTTGCTAACCAACCTATCGAAGTGACAGTTTAATGTGACATGAGCAAATACCAATCGCGTTTGCCTCATGCCCCATTTAATCTAAAAATATGAAATCAACAGTAGTTCATTCTTTACTGATTTTCTATTTCTCAATCACACAACTACCTGCCCAGTTTTCCCTAACGGGTACCATTACCCCATCACCCGGCTATGAAAACAAACTGTACATTGCCAGAATAGACCAGATTGGATTTACGGTTCCGGTTCTTATCGATTCGGTATTACTGGACCCTTCCGGCTCGTTTTCCTATACCCTTGAACCTGACCCGCAAGACCTCCTCTACCAGGTTATCCTTCCGATGAAGAGCCATCTGTATCGCCAGGCCCTGTCCAGTCTGCGCGACAATTACTTTCTCGTGACCTTTGACGGTAACCGTAAAGACATCCTCAAAGTAACTGCTGCGGCAGATTCGCTCTATTATTCCGTTCGCTATCAAGGCAGTAAACTCAACCAAAAACTGCTGGCTTACCGCGATGTAAAAAAACCTTTAGGCAACCTGTTCAGGCAAATGACCGACTCCATTCAAGCGAAACCCAATGAGGCTGACCGGATCAAAAGCCGGTATTTGCCCCTGATTTTCCAGGAGATTGAAATACTTAAGCCGAAACTGGTTGCCATACTGGATACCTGCCGAACGCCAGTGTTAGTGGCTGCCGGAATTTACAACCTGTTCGAAGCCAGCCTCGGTAATTTAAAAGCTGAAGAAATTACCGGTTTTACCCGGTTGCTGCCCGATCATTCCGCCCTTCTCATTCAAAACCTGAAGCAGAACAAACTGGCGGGGGCAAAACTAAAAGCTGAAGGGCTTACATTACCTAACACACAACTCCCGGATTACAGGGGAAAAACTGTTTCACTTTCCGACATTCAGGGTGAGCATAAGGTTTTATATTTCTGGGCTTCGTGGTGCGGGCCTTGCCGCAAAGCGAACAAAACCTACCTGCCCATGCTGTTTACTGAATGGAAAAAACATACCATCCCGCTGATTGGCATTAGTATTGACGAGGATGCACAAAAATGGAAACTGGCTGTTAAAACAGATAACACCCCTTGGACACAACTCCACGACAATGAGGGATTATTAAAAAAAATTATTGATATCGGAGGCGTTCCTTATTATGTTGTTCTGAATAAAGATAACACCATCCTCTTTGAAACATTTGTTCACTTTGAAGTTGAACATTTTCTAAAAAACCGAACCGGTAGCAATAAAAAAAACCGGAAGATTCAAGACACAAGTATCAAGACACAAGATTAGTTTAATTAAAGATAACTATCTAACTGCTTTTGTCTTGTCTTGAGTCTTAAGTCTTGAATCTTATGTCTATAGCTTCACACACACATTCTTCGCCTCGGTAAAAAACTTCAGCGCCTCCCAGCCCCCTTCACGGCCTACCCCGCTTTGCTTCATGCCCCCAAAGGGTGTGCGCAAATCGCGCAGCAGCCAGCAGTTTACCCAGATGATGCCGCTCTTCAGTTGCGCGGCTACGCGGTGCGCTCGCCTCAGGTTTTCCGTCCACACCGTAGCCGATAACCCGTAAGGCGTGCTGTTGGCATAGCCGATCACTTCCTCTTCCGAATCAAATGGCATCAGGGTAACCACCGGACCGAAAATTTCTTCCTGGTTGGTGCGGCAGAGGTGATCCAATCCGGTAATTACGGTGGGCTCCACAAAATAGCCGTTGGCGCAGCGGCCACCCAGTTTTACCTGCTTTCCGCCTGTTAAAATTTTTCCGCCTTCCTGCCGGGCCAGTTCAATATACGAAAGCACCTTGTTCATGTGCGCCTCCGAAACCAGCGCCCCGATTTTGGTTTGTTCCTCAAGCGGATCGCCAACGGGTAGCTGCTTTGCCCGGGGAACGAATTCGTCAACAAAGCGATCAAAAAGGCTTCGCTCCACAAAAATGCGAGAGCCGCATAAGCAGATTTCGCCTTGATTGGAAAAAGAAGACTGGATGGAGGTGTGCAGCGCCTGTTCGAAATCACAATCAGCAAACACGATGTTCGGGTTTTTTCCGCCCAGTTCCAGCGAAAGTCTTTTAAACATCGGTGCAGCGGTGGTTGCAATTTTTTTCCCGGTTACCGTGCCCCCGGTAAACGAAATGGCTGCGATATCCGGATGTTCAACTATGGCCTGCCCGGCTTTGGGCCCCAGGCCGTGAACAATGTTGAGCACGCCTTTTGGCAAACCCGCTTCGATGCATAACTGCGAAAACAAAAAGGCCGTCATGGGCGTAAGTTCCGATGGTTTGGCCACCACTGTGCAACCGGCTGCGAGGGCCGGGGCTATCTTCCAGGTAAACAAATAGAGCGGCAAATTCCACGGTGAGATACAACCCGCCACACCAACGGGTGCGCGCAAGGTATAATTCACCGCCTCCGTTCCGGTGATGTGCGCTTCGGAAGCGAAGTGAATGGAGGCCGTGGCAAAAAACCGCATGTTGGCCGATGCGCGCGGAATATCCACCACGCGGGCCAGCTTAACCGGTTTGCCTTGGTCAATGCTTTCGGCCAGCGCTAATTTATCGAGGTCGCGGTCAATCAGGTCGGCAATTTTCTGCAGGATGGCCGAGCGTTTTTCAACCGGCATGGCAGCCCAGGCTTCAAATGAATGCCGTGCAGCTTCAGCGGCCCTTGCCACATCAGCCTGATCGGAGTCGGGCAGAAGGCTGTAAGCTTTGCCTTCGGCCGGGTTAAAGTTGTCGAAGAACTTCCCGGAAACAGACTCGACCAATTTGCCATTAATGTAGTTAAAGATTTTTTGCATGTTACTTTTTTATAATCTTAAACTCTACCCTCCGGTTCATCCTGCGGTTCGCTTCGGTGTCGTTTTTCACCAGCGGCCGCGAAGCACCATAACCTCTGCCGGTTATGCGCGAGCCATGAATGCCGTTTTGCACCAGGTAATCTTTTACCGTGGTCACCCGCTCCTGCGAAAGGCTGAGCAACGCAGCCGGGTTGCCCACGTTATCGGTATGGCCGCTCAGTTCAATTTCAATAGTCGGATTCTCTTTCAGCACCTGCACCAGCCGGTCGAGTTCGGGGTACGATTCGGGTTTCAGCAGCGGCCGCCCCTGTTCAAAGAACACGTTGTTCAACTGGATGGCTTCTCCCACTTCAATGGGCACCAGGTACAGGTCTTTCTGCATCTCGGTATAGGTGCGCACATCAACCAACTCCAGGTTTTCATTCACCGAAAGGTATCCTTTGGCTTTGGCGTGCAGTCCGTAGTTCACGCCATAGGGCAGCGCCACCCGGTAATCTCCGGTTGCCGGATCGGAGATGGCCTCACCGACTTCATGATGGGTAGCCAGATTTTCGAAGGCTATGGCTGCCTCCACTGGTTTTTTGGTTTTTGCGTTAAGCACTTTACCTACGACCAGCACCACCGGATCGGGCCGGATTACTTCCGGCAGTTTTATCCGTACAATATCCGATTCACCGAATCCCTCGGCATTGGTACACAGGTAAGCGTAATTGCCTGAAGCCGGCAACGTGTAGTACGCATCAAATCCAAATGAATTAATTTCGGGACCAAGATTTACCGGAGTGCTCCAGCGTGTCCAGGTATTGTCCAGCCGCTTGCTCATAAAAATATCCAGGTCGCCATACCCCGGATGGCCGTCTGAGGCGAAGTATAACGTCTTCCCATCGGCCGCCAGAAACGGTGAGGCTTCATTGCCGCGGGTGTTGATAAACGGCCCCAGGTTGATGGGTTCGCCCCACTTGCCCTGCGCATTCTTTAGCGTTACAAAAATGTCTTTCTCATCCAGGTTTTCGCTGTAAAAAAGGCTCTTCCTGTTTTTGGCGGTAAACAGAATTGCCTTGCCGTCAGCCGATTGAGTGGCCTCAAAATACCGGTGTTCATTCTCATAATAAACCCCCAGCGTACCCTTGCTTCGCCAGCCGGTGGAGGTGCGCTCAAATAACTCAAAGTCGCTGCTGGTAGCCAGCAACAGTGTGTTGTTGTCCTGTCCGATGGCGGTAATGTTGCTCACCTTATCAGAGTTTATCGGTTCCTCCATATTTTCACTCTTGCTCCACCAAATACCATCGGCCGAGGTGCTGTACCACACATCGGAAGCATCGGCCGTTCCGCCAAGATTTTCAGGACTGTTTTTGCGGGTGAACAGGAGCATTTTTCCGTCAACGGAAATGTTGGGCGTTACTTCATTGTATGGGGTGTTCACCTGCGGTCCCAGGTTTTCTTTTACCAATCCGTTGGTAAGTTTTTCGGGTAAATTAATCCGGCTGTAACCTGAAAACAGAACATCATCAACGGCCATTTTCATTTTGGTGTAGGTAACAAATCCGAATCCGTTGCCATACCACGGCAGTGCCTTCATGTTGAAAACTTCTTTTCCGTTAATAAAAAAGGTTAGCTGCCCGTTTTGCTGTACCATACGGAGAGTATTGGGTTTACCCATGCCGTTAATTCCGTCAACCTTTTTCCACTCTTTGGCATCGGTTCTTGTCTCATCCGATGCCCACACTTTGGCGTATCCGTTTAACGCGATAACAAAATTGTTGAGGCGCTTGCTGCTGCTCTCGTACCCCCAAATAAAGCCGAGCCCGTTATTATCATTGCCGTTGAACTGGGTGAGTTTCGCTTCGACATAAAAGTCCTTCTCCGTATAAATTGCCGGAATAAAATAAGCTATCCATCCTCCTTCAGGTGTATCAAACTCGTAGGCACCATTTTTTACTAAAATGGAATTGCCGTTGCCTGAGTAAGTGTACCAACCCCGATGGTTAGCAGAAAAATCTTCCTGAATAATTATCTTCGGC
>CAYNIH010000212.1:0-4844 GCA_964397115.1 uncultured Roseivirgaceae bacterium
GGATCCATCCAAGCGCACCCTCAAGCAGGTGAGTATCGAATCGGCCGCTGAAGCCGACCACCTGTTTTCGATGCTGATGGGCGATGAGGTGGCCCCCCGCAGGGAGTTTATCGAGAAAAATGCACGGTACGCCCGTATTGATATATAATTTTTTTAACCCGCTGCCGGTATAGCGGGCAGCATTTTTTACTAATCTCATGGTATGGAAGCGGTTACTTCAGTAAACGACCGGATTGCGAGCACCATAGGCGAAAGCCGCTACATCAGCCGCGACCTGAGCTGGTTGCAATTCAATTACCGTGTGCTCGACCAAGCCAAGCACAGCGAACGCAGTATTTTTGATCGGCTTAAGTTCCTGTGCATCACCGCCTCAAACCTCGATGAATTTTGCACGATACGCCTCGGCAGCCTTTACAATTACATTGATTACGGAAAAGAGCGGTTCGACTACAGCGGCTTGCGGGAAGAACCCTTCCGTAGGCTACTGCTTAATGCCATCCGCAATTTTGTGCAGGACCAGAACGAATATTACCTCCTGAAACTAAAGCCGCTGTTCGAAGAAAATGGTTTCTGCATCCGTGAATATGCCGATCTCTCTGTTGAGCACACAGCCCTTGCCAACCATTATTTCAGCCGTACCATCTTCCCCATGCTGACCCCGATGGCCTTCGATAGTTACCATGCCTTTCCTATTCTGAAAAATAACCGGTTGCTTTTTGGCGTGGTGACCAAGGTGGTAAACGATGTGCAGCAGCAAAACAGGGTTTCGTTTATCCAGATACCCAGTAATATACCCCGCTTTTTTGAAATCCACGAGCATGGCAAACTGGTATTTGTGCCCGTGGAGGACATCATACGCCACAATATTCATAACCTGTTCCGTAACGTAACCATCCAGAGCGTTAACCTTTTCCGCATCAATCGCAATGGCGATTTTACACTGGATGAAAGCGATGATATTGAATCGAATTTTCTTGAGGACTTGAAGCAGAAGCTAAAAACCCGAAGAACGGGCCGAGTGGTGCGCATGGAAGTACAGGGTACGCCTGACCCCTGGATGATCAGGCTGCTGAAAATTCAATGGGATATTGATGACCACAACATTTTTCATATCCCCCAGCAGAGCCTGCTTGATTTTAGCGGGCTTAACCAGGTTGTTGGGCATAAGGAGTTCAAGGCCCGCAGGACGAAATTCCCAGACCCGATAAAGCCGTTGAATTATCCCGATGAGGAATCACCCGATTTGTTTGAAGTGCTTAAACACCGGGATATCCTGCTGCACCATCCTTACAATTCCATGGACCCGGTGCTGGAATTGCTTGAGAAAGCGGCCGATGATCCATTGGTGCTTTCCATTAAAATCACTATTTACCGGGTTGCCAGAGATTCGCGCGTTACCAATGCCCTCTACCGGGCTGCTGAAAACGGCAAGCATGTGGCTGTTTTGTTTGAGGTAAAAGCCCGTTTTGATGAAGAAAACAATCTCCGCGAGGCCCAACGCCTCCAAAAAGCAGGCTGTTTCGTTATTTACGGGGTAGGCAGCTTAAAGACGCACACCAAACTCTTGCTTATCGTGCGCAAAGAGCCTGATGACAAAGTGTACCGGTACGTTCACCTGGCCAGCGGCAACTATAATGAGACCACTGCCCGCCTGTACACCGATATCGGGTTGCTTACTACCAAGGAAATTTATGCGCAAGATGTTTCGGAATTTTTTAATGTGATAACCGGGCACTCACAGCCCTCGGCTTACCGGAACCTGATCACCTCGCCCCGCGACATGCGCATTCAGTTATGCAACCTGGTGAAGCGTGAGGCTGAAAACGCCCGGACGGGAGTGCCCAGCGGCATTGTCATTAAAATGAACTCGCTGCAGGATAAGGAATTTATCGATGAGTTGTACGCTGCATCGCAGGCGGGTGTATCCATTAAACTTATCGTGCGCGGCATGTGCTGCCTTCGTCCCGGAAGAAAGGGACTTAGTGAAAATATTGAAGTAATCAGCATTGTTGGCGAGTATCTTGAACACTCGCGCATTTATTATTTTCATAATGCGGGCGATCCGAAAGTGTACATCGGCAGTGCCGATGCCATGGTGCGAAGTTTTGACAGGCGGATTGAATCGCTGTTCATGCTCGATGAGAAAATCCTGAAAAAGCAGGCTATGAATATTCTTCATTTCAATTTAGAAGATAATGTAAATGCCTACGTAATGAAAGAGGATGGCACCTATGTACCCAAAGAGCCTCATGATGAGCCGCCCTTTAATGTTCACCGTCAGTTCTATGCGGTCACCAAAGAAATGGTGATGGGGGTTAATCTATTCTGACGGGTGAGTTGTTCGTCAAAAAAAAGCCCGGGCTTCTCAGTCCGGGCTTTTTTCAGTAAAAAGGTGTTAAGCCTACTTAACAACAAATACAAATTCACTGCCGGGCGCATCGTTACCGAACTTGCCGAACTTCGGTTCTGGGTTTAGCTTTTCAACGTAGGTAAGCAGTTCGTTGAGGCTAAGAATACCATCGTTCCCGCCCCGGCTTTTCAGCGCATCAATAATGCGGGCCGCAAAAGGCGAGTGGTGCCCGGGTGTGCCATCTGACACATACTCTTTTCCCCCGCTGGTTAAATATTTACGGGTTTTGTAGGCGAGCTTGCGGGTGATGAATTCACTTTGTGAAATTTCCTTGTAGGGCGATTCCATCGCTCCGCGTGAGGAAGCAATGGCATCGTCAAACGTACCGCCAAAGCACACGTCCATGGTAAGGAAGATGTGCTCACACGGGATGTTGTTGATGTTGTTACGCAGACGGTTGTGTGAAATATAACTAGAGTTGCCCGCATCGTTTACCAGCGACTCCTTCACCACCAGGTAACCTTCCTTAAAGGTATCATCGAAGTGTCCGTGACCGGCCACAAAAATAAAGAGCTGGTCGAGCGGGAGGTATTTCTTTTCGGCATACTCGCGCAGTTTTGCCCAGATCTGGTCCTGCGAAGGGTTTTCAAGGATATCTACTTTGAAGCCGAAGGCCGATTCCAGTTCACGGCCAATGGTGCGGCCGTCAAATACCGGGTTGGTTAGTTTGGGCCAGTTTTCGTATTTGTCGGTAACGATAATGAGGGCATAATCCGTACGCTGCAGTTTGCCGGCATCGGCCGTAAGGGTTTCACCCACATGCACGAACCTTGAACTGGATGCTTTTACGCCTTGCTGGTTTTCGGCAATAACTTCTACTTCATTTACGCCATCCAGCAGGGTGATCCTGCGTTCTACCAGCATGTTGTACTTGTCGCCTTCCTTTACTTCAACCGGCATGGAACCCCGTAGGGCGCCCTGCGAGGTGGTGGTGCCTCCGCGTAGGGTGGGGGAAGAATCCTTTTCCCGAACATTTACCGTTACTTTAACCAGCGGATCGCGCGATTCGATATTGAATTTCGCCTCGAATTTGGCGTCTTTTTGAAAGACTGTTTCATTTACCGGGGTAAGCCAAGTGATTTTCGGGAACGAAGAGTTGGTATCGTTCTTTGCATCGCTAAAATCAACCGATACCTTGTTGGTTTTTGCGCTTATCGTTTGCCCGTACAAGGCGGGTATGGCAATGAGAAACAGCAGCGAGAGGGCAATTAGTTTTGTTTTCATCGGTAATTTTGATTATCTGCTAAATAATTGATTTAACGCAATGGGTTTTAATTTAGTTTGAAGGAGGAGGTGGCGGACCAGGTAGTCCTTCGGATCCGACTTTTTCTCCACCACCGGAAAGAGCTACAACTGCGCCACCTCCAACAACGGCAAGGCCTATCAGGGCTTTTGCTGCCATTGGCACTTTAGGTACAATTTTGAATTCCCTGGTATAAATAACGTCTTCACGGTTTTTAGTATCGGTAAATTTTAGCCGGTAATTGCTGCCGGGTTTTACACTTGCCGGGATTACCCACTCAAATTTTCCGCTGTTCGAAACTCCCCGGTCGCTGTGCACACGGGTTTGGCCGTCATAGAGTTCGATGTCAATCTGGCCGCCCATGTTACCCGAGGTCCAAGTCAGCGGGTAACTTTTGCCCCGTTTATACTTTTTCGAGGTATCGAAGTTCGTAAGCCTCATGAAAGGTACGAAAATTCTTCCACGCACTTCAAGTTCAAGATCGCCCTTAAAACTTCCCAATTCGGCAACCACATCCCAGATTATTTTCTTGTCCTTTCCGGGCTTAATCTCATTACCTACGTCTCCGGTAACCTTGGTAAGGGGTGCCGAGAAATTATCTTTTGATGAAAACAGGCTGATGGAAAACTCGTGGTTTGGGTTGGAAGTTTCCAGATCGTAATGCACAATTATCTTGGTGCCGGCTATTTCCACCCACGAAATGGCCACGGTTTGGCCGTTGGCGGGGCAGGTCACCATTAACAGACAGGCAAATAACACCCCTATCATCCCCCTTGTCAGGAGGGATTTAGCTGGATTTATAAATGGTACTAATTTCATATTAATGGCTGTTTAGGAATAGGATTTTGCCGGTAAAGGTGCGGTTGCCGGCTTTAATCGTGTACAGGTAAAAACCCTGGGCATTTCCTTCGCCATCGGGCCTGCGGCCGTCCCACGTAATGTTGTGAATGCCCGGATCTAACTGGTCGCCATAGGTAAACACCGGCTGCCCCATGCTGTTGCGAATAACCAGGTTAATGGCATACTTTTTACTGCCCGGATTTTCAGGCAAACCGATGGAGAAGGTTACCGGCTGGTTTACCTCAAACGGGTTGGGGTAGGGGGGCGGTACGTTTATTTCATCCGGACCAATCCGTTCGCGTATGTTTACACCGTAGTAAATCTTGAACTGCCTGGATTGGTCAGGCGAGA
>CAYNIH010000213.1:0-4836 GCA_964397115.1 uncultured Roseivirgaceae bacterium
TTTATCCAATGGAATTGCTTCCTAATCAAGATTTTAATTTTCAGATTACCGGAAATGATCCCATCCTTGTGCTGTTAGCGGTACCGTATTTCCTTGCTTGGTAATCAGCAGGAATTCCTTCGGTTTATCGTGCGCGTAGCCAATCAGGTGAATATCCGGGTGGTTCTTAATCTTATCAACATCGGCCGGTGTTACGGTGAACAACAGTTCATAATCTTCTCCGCCATTCAATGCGCAGGTTATCGGGTCAATTTTAAATTCCAATGCAGCCGTGTTGTAGGTTTCGGCATCGAGGGGAATCTTATCTTCAAAAATCCGCACCCCGACAGATGAATTTTTCCCAATATGAAATAATTCCGATGCCAGTCCATCAGAAATATCAATCATCGCGGTTGGCTTAACGCCCAATTCTTCCAACTCAAAAATGATATCGGTGCGGGCAATCGGCCGCAACTGCCGGCCAACCGAGTAAGGGTACTTGTTCAGGTCGGGTTGCATTGCCGGATTTGAAAGAAAAACTTCTTTCTCCCGTTCCAGAATTTGCAGGCCCAGGTAAGCACCACCCAGGTCGCCCGTTACACAAATCACATCGCCCGGTTTAGCTCCGCTCCGATAAACAACTTTTTCTTTAGCCACGCGGCCCAGCACACTTACCGAAATAATCAAGCCGGAGCGTGAAGAGGTGGTGTCGCCACCCACCAAATCAACCTTATAACGATCGCAGGCGGATTGAATTCCTTTATACAGTGCATCAACCGCTTCAACCGAAAACCGGTTACTAAGCGCCACGCTCACCAGGATTTGCTCGGCTTTGCCGTTCATGGCCGCGATATCGGAAACGTTAGCGCTCACGGCCTTATGGCCAAGGTGTTGCAACGGCATAAAGGCCAGATCAAAATGAACACCTTCGGCAAGTATATCCGTTGACCAGAGCAGGTACTCGTTTCCACAATCAATCACTGCGGCATCATCGCCAATTCCTTTTACCGAAGAGGCATGTACCAGGTTAACCTGGCGGTGGATGCGTTCAATGAGGCCAAATTCACCCAGTTCGCTTATTTCTGTTCGTTTTTCTGTCATTTGTTTACCGGTTGTAACCGCCAGTTTGCCGGTGTGACAGGCGGCTCGTCAGGCAAAAGTAAGATTATAACCTGATTTAACGGATTGGATTTCCATTGAGGATGTATTTATGCACAAAAGTAAAGCAATGAAAAGGATGATGTGGATTGTCGTGGCTTTAATCCTATTCATTTCCTGTTCAACCGTGCCGAAACCTTATTACGAAACCCGTGAAGGAAAGAAGAAGCTGAAACATTACAATGCAATTCAGTTCGGCCAGCGCAGCACAATGGATTTGCCTAAGGGCCGGTAATTTCCTGGCATAACTCGATTAAAACCCCCTGTGTTGATTTCGGGTGCAGAAAGCAAATCAGTTTGTTATCTGCACCTTCTTTTGGTCCATTTCCTATTACTTCGAATCCCAGCTGACGATAATGCCCAATGCTCTCATGAATGTTCTCTACCTCAAAAGCAAGGTGATGAATGCCCTCACCGCGTTTATCAATAAACTTACGAATGGGTGAGTCGGATGTAGTTGCCTCCAGCAATTCAATCTTTATACCGCCAAGTAAAAAAAAAGAGGTTTTAACACCCTCTGTCTCTACCCCTTCTATTTTGTAGTGCTCCCGGCCCAGCAGCCTGGCATATAATCCGTTTGCTTCTGCCAGGTTCTTCACGGCAATGCCGATGTGTTCAAGTTTCTTCATATTTGCCTAATTTTGTGCACCAAAGTCAGAACTTTTAGGGGCTTTGTAAAGTTTTTCTCTTTGAAACCCACATCCATGATTGAAACCACCAGCGAAATGCACGTAGAGGCGGCCCGCATCCAGCAGGAAATCAAAGATTACCTGGGTCTGCGCACGTCCGACCTTGTGTTTGAATACCGTTCGGTTGACGGCAAGGTAAAACTGGATTTAATTACCATTAACCCCCGCCATAAGCAGGCCTTTCTGTTTCACTCCGAAACAGGCACCGATAAACTCGATGCACTGAGAAAAATGCAGGACTACGTTCAGAATTATAAAGAAAAAGAAAACAGCTATACCATTCAGTGGGTGGCCAAAGGCGAACGTGAACTGCACACCTCCTATTTTCGGGCGGGCAACATTACCGATGCTTTGCAAAAACTTTATTATGGTCGCGATATGAACACCATTACGGTTTTTAGTGTGGTATTGAATCCGGTTTCATAATTTGATTACCTATGATTAGTGTAACGGAAAAAGCAAAAGACAAGATTATCGAGTTACGTAAGCAGGAAGGAAAGAATTCCGAGCCGAACATCCGGGTATCGGTTAAGGGAGGCGGCTGCTCAGGGCTTATGTACGATCTGTCGTTTGATGAATCGGTTAATCCTGCCGACCAGGTGTTTGAAGACAAGGGCATCAGAATTCTGGTGGATAAAAAAAGCCTGCTCTACCTGCTGGGCACCACACTCGATTTTTCTGACGGGCTGAACGGCAAGGGATTTCAGTTCATCAACCCTAACGCTTCGCGCACCTGCGGATGCGGAGAAAGTTTTGCAGTTTAATCAAGTACCGCGATGCACTTCAATTCAATAGCAATGGGTGTGGGCAGCGCATTTACTTCTACCGTAGTGCGGCAGGGCTGATTATCTTTAAAATACTCGGCATAAATTCTATTGAACACGGCAATATCGTCCTTCATGTTGGTAAGGAACACCGTAACATCAATCAGATTTTCCCAACGCGAACCCGAAGCCTCCAGGATGTGCCGGACATTCTGAAAAACTGAACGGCACTGTTCTTCGATGTTGTAGGCAAGAATGTTTCCGGTTGCATCAAGTGTTACGCCCGGAATTTCTTTGGAACCTCTTTTCCGCGGTCCTACCCCGGATAAAAACAGCAGGTTACCCACCCTGCGGGCATGAGGATATAGCCCCACGGGTTCGGGAGCTTTATCGGAGTGTATCGGGTCTGTCATAGCATTTAATTTTAAAATCACGAAGTCAGCAAGGATGTCTCACTATCCTTCGACTTAACGAAGCCATTTTAAAGCAGGGTCCTGGTTAACATTGTTAAACAATATGAAATGATCGGGTCAAAATCCAAAAACCAAACTACCCCAATAGCTTTGCCAGTCGGCTCCGGCTTCTTTGGCAGGCACCATTTTTACACAACTCACCATCCACATGCCCGTATTGCTTAACCGCGTTGTAAACGTGCCATTCTTTTCGGTGTAAATGTTTTGCAACGTTGTTCGGTTGTCTCTGCGGTTCCACACTTTCACCAACGAAAACGCCAGCGGCTTGCCTTCAAACACCACCTGGAATTTCATCTCAGCACCCGGTTTAAGGGAATATGGATTTTTTATCGGAATAATTTCAAGGGGCGTGCCGGTGCGTTTGCTGAAGGTCTCATCGGTAGCGCTTCCCACCTGCACCAGCAGTTTGGCACATCGCTGATAATACTCTTTAGCACCTTTGTTTTGTGAATTGGTTTTGGTCCGGTATTCAATAATATCCTCCAGCCCATCTTCCTTCAGGTAGGCGTTGAACTTTTCGGCATCCAGTTCAATAAAGGCATTGTTACTTTGCAGTACAAAAAGGTGCGTTCCCTCCACCTCAAGCTTCAGTTCAAGGTTATTGCCTTCACCCGGAACCACTTCTTCGATTAATCCCCTGGAGTAATTAACTGCGTGGTGATCGAAGCGCACCAACCGGTGTTTTTTCAGATCCCATCGCTCCCCGGTAACGTTTTCTCCCACCATGAAATTCAGTCTCAGTACCTCACCTTTTTGGTAAATAAACTTATCGGGCTGCAGCCAAAACTCGTGAGCCTGCGCTACCAGGCTTATCAACAACACAAAGAAAAACGCTATGAGTTGAACTCGTTTCATGCCGAGTGCATCAGATCTTCAATTTCCTCAGCCTCAATGGGTATGTGTTTCATTAAATCATGAAGGCCGTTTTTGGCAATCACCACATTATTTTCAAGGCGTATGCCCAGGCCCTCTTCCTTAATATAAATGCCGGGTTCAACGGTCCATACCATGCCTTCTTTCATTTTAGCAAACATGTTGCCGGTGTCGTGTACATCCAGGCCCAGGTGGTGGCCGGTGCCGTGCATAAAGTATTTCATAAAGGCCGGCCTTTCCGGGGTTTGGTTTTTGATGTCGGTTTTATCAATCAATTTCAGCTTTAGCAACTCGCCTTCCATGATTTTCTGCACCTCTTTATGGTAATCGAAATACACCATACCGGGTTTTAACAATGTGTAAGCCGCCCGCTTAACCCGGAGTACGGCATTGTAAACTTCCTTTTGTCGTTTGGTGAACCGGCCGTTTACCGGAATGGTGCGCGTCATGTCGGCATTGTAATTGGCGTACTCAGCACCCACATCGAGCAGCAGCACATCGCCCGATTTGCACACCTTGTCATTCTGGATGTAGTGCAACACACAGGAGTCGGCACCGCTGGCAATAATGGGTTCATAGGCAAACCCCCGCGAGCCGTTCTTTAAAAATTCGTGCATGAACTCGGCCTCAATTTCATACTCCTTAATGCCCGGTTTTACAAACCTGAGCACCCGCTGAAATGCGCTGGCCGTTATGTTACAGGCTTTCTGCATCAACTCAATTTCATATTTCGATTTGATGGCGCGAAGTTTGGCCAGAATAGGCGCAACGCGTTCGTATTTGTGCAACGGATATTTTTCGCGGCACCACTTAATAAAGCGGCTGTCGCGGGTTTCAACGGTCACCTCCGCCCGATAATGTTCGTTGGTGTTGAGGTAAACAAACTCTACTCCCCCCATC